>NZ_JBPOFP010000141.1:0-10680 GCF_051252315.1 Paraglaciecola sp.
AACTAAAATTACGCCTAACAAGATCAGCAGTCTAATTTGTTTAATTTGTTTTCTTGGTAATTCCCTAACCTCTAACAACCTATGATTTTCCTTTTAAATCAATCTGCTAAAACTTTTAATATAAATAGCTTAAGTCAAACAAGAATACCAACTTTCTAGCCATTAAAGTTAATTATTAAATTGTGCTATTACATTTACGATATCATGCACTTTTGTATTAACAAAGCGAGTAACGTGACCGATGGAAAATATACTAATCGCACTGGCCATAGTATTAATCATAGAGGGAATAGGCCCTATGTTGTTTGCAAATAAATGGCAGCGTTTTTTACATCGCTTGAGTTTACAACCTGTAAATCAATTTAGAACATCAGGTGGAGTGTTAGTTACGGTCGGTTTAGTAAGCTTATTTTATTTGTTATAAATTCTATATAAGATAATTGCATATATCTTGCGCTATTTTGCTGTTTAGCTGGCGATTAATTTTTGATAGAATCCCCGCCTAATTTTCTGACTCCGTTCTATTCATGGCTAAAAATGTTGTTGTACTCGGCACCCAATGGGGTGATGAGGGTAAAGGTAAGGTTGTTGATTTACTCACTGATCAAGCGACCTATGTGGTGCGTTATCAAGGTGGTCACAATGCTGGCCATACGCTAGTTATTGACGGCGAAAAAACTGTTCTCCATTTAATTCCATCTGGTATTTTACGTGACAACGTAACTTGCATCATTGGTAATGGTGTTGTTCTGAGTCCAGAAGCACTACTTAAAGAAACAGCGATGCTTGAAGAACGAGGCGTACCAGTTAAAGAACGTTTACGTATCAGTGAAGCTTGCCCACTCATTCTTCCTTATCACGTTGATCTGGATATGGCTCGCGAAAAAGCATTGGGCAACAAGGCAATAGGCACCACTGGTCGTGGTATTGGTCCAGCATACGAAGACAAAGTATCTCGTCGTGGATTACGTGTTGGAGATTTATTCAACCCAGAAGACTTTGCGATTAAACTGAAAAACATTCTCGAATACCATAACTTCATGTTAACTAATTACTACAAAGTTGAACCTGTAAGTTATGAAAAAGTATTAGCTGATGCATTGGCCGTAGCTGATATTTTAAAAGCGATGGTTGTTGATGTAACTGACGTACTAGACAAAGCTAGATTGCGTGGTGATGCGATCATGTTCGAAGGTGCTCAAGGTACTTTACTCGATATCGACCACGGAACTTACCCTTATGTCACCTCTTCAAATACCACAGTGGGTGGCGTTGCCACTGGTGCTGGATTTGGTCCACTTAACCTAGATTATGTTCTCGGTATAGTTAAAGCTTATACTACACGCGTTGGTTCAGGCCCATTTCCAACTGAACTAGAATGCGAAGTAGGCCAACGCTTAGGTGTTAAAGGCCATGAGTTTGGTGCAACGACTGGACGTAAACGTCGTACTGGCTGGTTTGATGCCGTTGCAATGAAACGTGCTGTTCAAATTAACTCAATAACAGGGTTCTGCTTAACTAAATTAGATGTATTAGATGGTTTAGAATCTCTAAGTATTTGTACCGGTTATAAAGATTCTGATGGCAACATTTCTGATGTACCACCAATGGCTGCAGACGGATACGAGTTAATTGAACCAGTTTACGAAAGCATGCCGGGTTGGAGCGACAATACTTTTGGCGTAACGACTTACGATGGTTTACCGCAAGCGGCTAAAAACTATATCAAACGCCTAGAAGAATTAACGGGTGTACCTATTGATATTATTTCAACAGGCCCAGAGCGTAATGCAACTATTGTTTTACGTCATCCATTCGAAGTGTAAAGATACTACGATTACAAAAGGCTGCTATACGCAGCCTTTTTTATTTCAAATGTTTATTCACCATTTTTTGCATTATCGGTAATATTTCCTTTTCAAACCAATCATTCTTTTTCAACCAAATATTATTTCTAGGTGAGGGATGTGGGAGCACCAAGTAGTGCGGTAGATAAGATTGCCATCTTTCTAACCTTTCTGTTAACGTTTTATTATCTCGTAAATAATAATCTTGCGCATACTTTCCAATTAATATTGTTAACTTAGTCCCCTCTTTGGGAACTAGATAAGCATGCCACTTTTGTGCACATTCCGAGCGAGGTGGTAAATCTCCAGACTTTCCCTTTCCTGGATAACAAAATCCCATAGGTATTATTGACAATAGTTCTTTATCATAAAATGTGGCTTCACTTATGTTTAGCCAATCTCGCAGCCTGTTTCCAGAAGCATCTTTCCAAGGCTTTTTCGACTGATGAGCCTTAATTCCAGGCGCTTGACCTATGATAATAACTTGTGCATTTTGTGAATATTGTAAAATAGGCTGAGGTAAAAAAGGTAAATGCTCTTTACACTCAATACATTGATTAATTTTACTTAAGATACTCATGTAAAACGCTCATTAAATACATAAAAAAGGCCTCTTTTAGAGGCCTTAAAATTAGATTAACACTTAAGTGTTAATCGCTAATCGCTGGTAAAAAATCAAATCTATTAAGTTGTAACCATTTTTCTTTTTGAACTGCCAAGCTGTGTTTCAGTTCTTTATAAGCAAATTGAATTTCTAAACTTTTATAACTCCTCTGCAAACTTTGTTTCTTTAAATCCATAAGTTGCTTTTTTGCAGAATAATATTCAGTCATTCGTTGAGCAAGGAGCTCATACTCACCTTGTACCCGGGCTAAAATTACTTCAGCATTAGGTAGTTTCGAAACTTTTTCTTTAGCCAACTTTAACTGCATAGCCACTTTAGCTTTTTCAATACGCTCTTCTGGACAACGTCGTAAGTTTTTGGTCCAGCCAATAAATGACAGTCCACGGATCAGCCATTTGGTTGGATCAAACTGCCACCATTTAATACCATTTCTATAATCGTATTCAAAAATATGATGATAATTATGGTACCCCTCACCAAAGGTAAAAAATGCCAAAATATCATTATCACGAGCCGTATTTTCATCTGTATAAGGCTGTGTTCCCCATATGTGTGCTAATGAGTTTATGAAAAAAGTAACATGATGCACGACAACTAAGCGAAATACGCCAGCCAATAATAACATGCCCCAAACATCGCCATTGATTAAGCCTAATAGGATAGGGATCCCGAAATTAGCCGTTAACATAATCGCTAAGTAGTTATTGTGTTGCCACATAACCACCTTGTCTTTTTGCAAATCACGACAATTTGAATAATCAGAATAACGATGAACCTGATATTCTCTTAACATCCATCCAATGTGAGAATACCAAAACCCTTTTTTAGCAGAATACGGATCATGCTCGTTGTCATCTACATGTCTATGGTGGATCCTATGATCAGAACACCAATGCAAAATGCTATTTTGCAAAGCCATCGCTCCGCCAATAGCCAAAACAACCTTAACAATATTATTTGCATCGTAGGCTTTATGAGACCACAACCTGTGGTAACCGGCAGTAATAGACATGCCTGAAAAATATATAAGCACAATACATGATGCGATTTCAATACCATCAAATCCATTTTGCAATGCTTCGAGTGGCACTAAAATCAGAGCAATGAGTCCAGTGATAATAAAAACCAAAATATTGGTTAGAAGAAGGCGAGGTTTATTCATTCAAAAACACTTTCAGCTTACAAGTGTACGCTATTTTACTTTGCTACAAGAGTTAAGCAAGTGATAAGTTCAACTAATAAGGCATTTATGGTGTCTATTTCCTCTCTTTTCGCGTTAGAATTAGTTAAACATTTGTAATTTAAGAATTTACCTTGAGCCGCCAAGAACAAAAATTACGTACCCGCAGAGCGATCATTGAAGCGGCTTTTTCCTTGTTAGACGAGCAACGCAGCCTGTCTAGCATTAGCTTGCGTGAAGTAGCTCGTGCAGCAGGCATTGCTCCTACCTCCTTTTATAGGCACTTTAAGGACATCGATGAGTTAGGTTTAACATTGGTGGACGAAGCAGGATTAGCCTTACGCCAGCTGATGCGTCAAGCTAGGTTAAGAATAGCGTCTGGGGGAGGAGTAATTAGTACTTCAGTTGACACATTTATGGAATTTATAACAGCCAATAACAATGTATTCAGATTGTTATTGCGTGAACATACGGGCACATCAACGGCCTTTCGTGCAGCAGTATTACGAGAGATCCAACATTTTAATGTTGAACTAACCGATTACACCATCTCTTCAACAGGCTTGCCTTATAAAATTGCCAACTTACAAGCAGAAGCAATGGTAAAATTAGTATTTAGTGCAGGAGCCGAAGCTCTGGATGCTACTGACAGTCAAAAGAAAAAAGTAGCGGACCGAGTAAAACTGCAACTCAGGTTTGTAGCCAATGGGGCTAATCAAGCTGTCAAAAAACGAGTGTCAATGAAATAACCCGAACTCTGGATAAAATGGGTAAACGTAAACTTACTTCGGCCAGTTTTTTCGCAACAACGCAAACATATTCATATCGTGAAAACTGTTGTTCCAAAAACATTTCTCTTTTAACGTTCCTTCAAATTCAAAATGATGCCGTTTTGCTAATGATTCTGATGGTTGATTAGATGGCAAAATTAAGGCTTCAATCCTATGCACGTAAAAATGAAAGCTATCGTCAAAAATAAAATTAATGATAGTGGTGAGTGCTTCACTTGCATAACCTTTACCCCAATACGCTTTTGCTAATTCATAACTAATTACAGCAGAATGATCAAAAGGGTTCCAATTACTATAACCGCAAGAACCAATAAATGAGCCAGTTTTCTTATCTCTAATCGCCCAACGTATTCCCCCATCACCCAAATGTAGGGAGTTGAAATACTTAATCAGCTCACTTGCTTCATTTTTGTCTTTAAATATTTCAACATCATAATGTTCAATCACTGCAGGGTCTGAAAAAATACCAAATACATTTTTTATGTCTTTTTGAGTAAGCCTATCTAACTTCAATCTCTGGCTAGTCAAAACGGGAAACTTTTTATCTGTCATTAGGCTTTAGTACTTATTATGGAGAGAATTAGTAGAACAATCTTTCTACTATAGAATTTGCTAACAGCCTTGTATATGACTTTATGAAGACCTAAATATTTATCAAAAAAAACTATAATGCCCAACAACGCCTAAAGCGATAACCAACCCAACGTAATGGTTATGCAAAAATGCCTTGAAACACTGCTCTCTGCGTCTTTCTTTTATTAAATAATGTTGGTAGGCAAATAAACTAAGAGAAACAAATAACGCCAAATCAAACACCCAGCTTAACTGCAAGTGCCAACTAATACAGGTCAGAAGTATTAAAGTTAAACACTGTAAGACTGCAATGATGAACTTATCAAATCGACCAAATAAGATTGCCGTAGACTTTATGCCAATTTTGATATCGTCGTCTCGATCAACCATAGCGTATTGAGTATCATAAGCTACAGTCCAACATAAGTTTGCGAAATACAAAGCCCATACAACCCAATCGAAGGAAGCCTGAGTTGCGACAAACGCCATAGGAATGGACCATCCAAAGGCCGCTCCTAAAACCACTTGAGGTAGATGAGTATAACGTTTCATAAAAGGATAAATTGTCGCGAGAATCAAACCGCCAATTGACATCAAAACAGTTTGCCAACTTAACGTTAATACTAATAGAAATGCTGTAAACAACAGAATAACAAACAAACGCAAAGCCTGCTTGGGCTCTAATTCACCTGAAACCAAAGGCCTATTTGATGTGCGTTTAACTGCCCCATCAACTTTCCGATCGGCATAATCATTAATCACACATCCAGCCGAACGCATAAGAATAACACCTAACACAAACACTATTAGAATATGTAAATCAGGTAAGCCAGAAGAAGCAATCCAAAGCGCCCAGATGCAAGGCCACAATAACAAGTAGATCCCTACTGGTTTATCTGCCCGCATTAACCGCCAGTAAGCATTCCAGTTTATTTCTTGTGCATTGTTATGGTCAGTCAATGCCATTATCCACTTTTATGTAAACAGGGCTGTCTGGCAAGAATACTTCGCACACCATCATTTTGGATTGTTCAAAACAAAACGTTGAACGTCGTCCCCACAACGCATGACTCGCTGAGACACTAAATTGCTCACCAAAATTTAAGAAGCTTTCTATTTTAGTAATTTCAAACGGCAATCGCTTAAACCTGTCGTCATTAAATATCCGATGGCCTAAAGGTTGATTGTTTAAATCAGTAAAATCACGTTGCCACAAATTCATTGGAATAATAGATCGGGCAAAAACCCAAGGCTTATCATCCCCCCATAAAACAACTTCCCGTACTAACCAGTCTTGTTCATTAAAAATTTGCTCAGGCGTACTTATTTGCTGAAATTCATCTTGAGTCACGCTTAGCTGTTTTTGTCCTACAACAGAAAGTCTAAAATTAGAACACTGAGCAACCAACCTTTCGGTAAGCGAGCCTGGGTTCAATAACCAGTTGGTTAACTTTTCATTAGGAATAGGTAGTGACTCAGGAGCAAACCAAACTGAGGGGATTCCAATTGGAAAATGATAAGATGATTTCAACATTTTAAACTTGTAACTAGGCTTAAATGCATAATATCAATTAGCTCTCCAAGACTGAAGTATCTAATACTAAAGTCACGAAATATATTTTATGAAAGTCACAAAAAGTTGATACACTAGAACTATACGAGGATTCAGGGTGAGAATGGCTTATGAAAAAACTTAGGCTAGTTATTACAAGCTTAATTTTACTATTTGGTTTTCAATATTCAGCTATTGGCCAAGAGTTTGAAAGAAAGAACTATGCTTACTTTAGCTTAGAACCAGATATAGTGACTAATTTTTTAGGATCATCAGCGAGAAAGCTAGGCTTTGTGCGGGTATCGATTGAATTAATGTTAGAAGATGCTGAATATTTAGAAGCGGCAGAGCATCATTCCCCCCTTATCAGAGCCGCCGCAATCGAGGTCTTTGGCAGACAGACAGAAGAAAAAGTCAGATCATTAACGGGCCGTGAAGACATACGTCGAAATTGCCTTGAAAAATTACAAGAATTAATTCGCCAAGAGACTGGGCTTAATATGATTAAAGACGTCATATTCACAAAATATTTATATCATCAAAGCTAGGCATTTAAATTAAATCATTTCACCTAGACCGTATTAAATAAGACTACGATTTAAAATTTCGTAGTCTTTTTTACTAATATCCAAGCAAACAAGCAGCCACAAATTAGACCAACAGTATGTGCTGTATTAGCCATATTTATAGGCAAAACATCTGCAAACCCTACAATTAGCCAAATTAGCATAAAACCTACTATTGGTTTTGGTAAATTTATTCCCCAACTGGGCCTCAACCAACCTAACCACCACACACATCCTACTAAAGCGTATACAACACCAGATAAGCCTCCGAAATTAGGTCCATTAACAAGTAGCTGGGCAACATTTGATACACCTGCAGAGAGTGCAAATAACAAACACAAACTACTGATCCCAAATGTACTTTCAATTTGTTTACCTAAAGACCACCACCACAATAAATTAAAGACAATATGTAAAAGTGAAAAATGTATTAACGCAGGTCCGAATAACCTCCACCATTGATTATTTTCTATCATCAAAGCAATTGGCTGAATGTGTAACCATTTATAAGGTAGCGTAATACCAATATTTGCTAGTAGAAAAACGGCCGCGCAAAAGACTAAAATTAAAGATGTAAAAGGCGAAGCCCTTAATATTGGTAGCACTCTCCCGAAAGACATCTGTTTTTGTGGTGTTAAATCGACAGATTCTCCAGATTGCCAAGCAACCGACTGATACTTGTCATGGTCAGGGTTAAGAACAAACTCTTGGGCAATTAATTTCGCTTTACCCTCATCTTCTGGATCACTTAACATAACAACATGGGAATATTCAGCTTGCACTAAGCTATATTCTGCTGAAATATTATTTTTTACTAAATAATGAGCTAATAGTCGTGCGGGCTGCTCCGTAGAAAAAGCCACTAATTTAATTGTTTGAGTCAAATTAGGGTGCTTCTGGCATTGTGCTAAAAGGCAATTCTTTCTTCCAAGCTTCGAATCCACCATCCATACTGTAAACTTCGTCAAACCCCTGATGAATAAGAAATTGTGCAGCTTGTTGGCTACTATGGCCATGATAACAAACAACAATTACAGGTGTATCCAAATCAACCTCTGAAATAAAGTTGTTCAACGTACCATTGGTTAGGTGTGTCGCATCTTGAATATGGCCAGCGATAAACGAAGCTTCATCACGAATATCAACGACCTTTACTTCCCCAGAAAGCAGTTTTTCTTTCGTTTCTTGTACAGAAATATGAGCAAATTGCTCCATTTAATGTTCTCCTGTCTTTTACAAATACTAGAAACAAATCTAGCTTAAATTAAGCTAGCCATTTTATACTAAGTTTCACACATTTTGAGTTTTTATATACATAGACATTTCGTATACGTATTCAATAACGTTATTGAGAATTTGCGATTGGTGGAGTCGTAATTAAGAAAGTAATCAGAAAGTTATTCTAAATTGTTTAAATCGTTCCAAACTTCATAATTCATTTTTTCAGGTAATAATACATAAAGATCATTTTCTGGAATTGGCCGAGAAATGAAATATCCTTGGCCAATAGTACACTGTAGATTTTTTAATATTTTCATCTGTACTGAATTCTCAATTCCTTCAGCGACTACCGTCATACCTAGCTTCTTAACCATGGCGATAATAGATGAAACTATTTGCATATCGGCACTATTATTTTCCATGTTAGATACAAAACTTCGATCAATCTTAATGATATCTACAGGCATTTGTTTTAAGTATGCTAATGAAGAATAACCAGTACCAAAATCATCAATTGAAAATAGAAAACCCATTTTTTTCAACTGATGCATAGTGTCTAATGTCTGCTCAATATCTGCCACTAATGTTCTTTCGGTCAACTCCAACTCTATTTGCGAGGCGTCTCTATCAAATAGTTTTAATTGCCCTGCAAGAAAAGGAATTAAATCCGGATCTAAAAATTGACTGGCGGATAAATTAACAGCGACTTTTAGATTTTTAAAGCCGAGTTCATCAAGCTTTTCCAGTATTAGAAACGCTTGCTTAATACCCCAATGGCCTATATTAATCATATATTCAGAGTTTTCTATTATAGGAATAAATTCATCTGGCGGCACAAACCCTCGGGTAGGATGAAACCATCTAATCAAGGCTTCAAAACCAAGCAACTTCCCACTAGAAATATCAACCTGAGGCTGGAGCGCGAAAGAAAACTCATCATTTTCCAACGCATTTCGCACTTCATTCTCGATTTCCACCTTTCTCAATGCACTTCTTTGCATTTTTTCATTGAAAATACTGTACTGCCCACCTCCAGCATCTTTGGAAGCATACATGGCAATATCAGACTGCCTAATTAGCTCTTCAATTTTAGTAGTACTCTCTTCTGTACTGGCAATACCAATACTTGTAGACGTATAAAATAATAAATCGTTAGTAGCAATCGGCTCCCTAAAGCTATCGATGATTTTACTAGCCAATACAGGAGCCCTATCTTGGTTAGGTTTTTCTAACACAATTAATACAAACTCGTCTCCTCCAAAGCGAAATAACAAATCACGCTCACCAATACACGTGGCTATCCTTTGTGCTGCATGCACTAAAAAAGTATCACCAACATCATGTCCATGCGTATCATTAATTTTTCTGAATTTATCGATATCTAAAAAAAGGACGGTTAAGGTTTGATAAACATTACCCACACTCGGTAAAAGTTTTTTGATTTGTAAATTCAACATATTGCGATTTGGTAAACCTGTTAACCAATCATTCATGGCTATTTTTTCAAGTTCACGAGTATTCAATTGAATGGTAAGATCTAAAGACTCTAACTCTTTTCCTAACAAGCTAGCTGAATCTTGTAACAGCTCAATTTCATCAATAAAGAATCTATTCTTATAAAACTTATGCTCTTTGAATTCTTTATATTTTTTTTCAGCCAATAATGGCAACTGCTGAGCCAATGTTATTAGACGACTTCGAAATTGCATTGTCATAAAAAACAAAGCAAAACTGGACAGTACAACAACAAAGAGTGCGATTAAAATAACTCGGTTTTGATATTGTTGATGAGCCAATGACACATCACTAATGTCATGCACAAAGAATATAAACGTATTGTATTTACCTTCTGGCTCAACAGGTAACAAATTGATCAAAAAGCTGCCTTCTTCATTTTCTAACCGATATCCCGTTCTAATCAAATTTTGCAAATTTAAATCACGTGGGAGTTGAGTAAGTATCGCCTCCATATCTTTTCGATTAGTCACACTAATAGGCGCGTTGACTATCATATCTCGAACTAAGTGACTTGAAGATGGCGTTAAATCACCAAAAGGGGATGCTCTAACACTTAATATTGCTAACTGAGCTAAAGTAGAACGATTGAGAGAAGCTAATGTTTCAAGTAAAGAGCTACTAATAGACAAAATCACCATATCCCTAGCGTTGGTGAGCATAGGCATGCTTATTTGCTCTTGGCAGGTTTCTTTACATCTAATGTGAGAAACTGACGCTTGATTTTTGATAACTTCTGCAACGTCTTGTTGAATTTCAATGGGGGTATTATCTGCAGTACTGAAAACAAGTCCCTGCTCACTATCGAAT
>NZ_JBPOFP010000142.1:0-10659 GCF_051252315.1 Paraglaciecola sp.
ATGTATATATGTCTGTTTCTTCGAATCGCCCTCTCTTCTCTCGTTTTCCAGGTAATGTTATTGCGAAGCCCCCTTGCAGAATGACAAACGCTAATATGTATGGTTTTTTTATAAAAGGTAACACAACGAAAATCCAAACCTATTTAGATCAAACGTTAAATTGTGTACCAAGCCAAACCTGCAATTACGAAAGTCTTTCTCCATATGTACTTCTAACCTTTACCGATATAAAAAACATTGCTTCTCTAGCACCAGGATTTTCAGAACAGGGGTCAATGCAAGAAACTGACATTATCGTTTGGTTACCTGTCGCTAAAATGGTTAACAATAAGGTAGACCATGTTTACTGGTACCCAGCATTTATTTGTGTCAATAACATTTACGCATTGATTAATGGCATTAATACTTGGGGCTATAACAAGTATATGTGTGACTATACTATGCCTGATATAGGAGCAGATTCTGACAATTTTTCGATCTCCGTAGATGCATTTCAACCATTTACTCCCGACACAAAAATGGCCAAACATTTACTTATGGAAGTCAAAAAGGTAAGTGATGGTTCATCCAATAAAATAGGAGAGTTTTTAGAGTTAATTAAAGAAGCATTCACATTACTTAGTGCTGAAAAGTCGTTTTTTAATATGGACAAAAACGCCCTAAAACAATTATTAGACGGGTTTAAAAACCCACAAATGGATCAAATTTTATTTAAGCAATTTCCCGATGGAAAAGGTGAAAATGCGGTGTACCAAGGAGTTGTACACTCCCCATCTATTATCAAAAAAATTCACAGTGCCGAACTCTACGGGCACGAATATGACGTGACTCTTCACCAAGTCGATACCTTCAGGTTAGATGAAGCATTTGGTATTCCTCTGGGGACACAAAGAGCTTTACTTCCTTTTAATATACTTATGGATTTTGACCAAGAAGCCGCTTTTCCTTTAGCCGAAACCAACTAATAAAACGAGACATTTTGCAATGAACAATAAAAATAAAATTGCCATTTTAGGCGGTGGCGTATCGGCAATGACAGCAGCCTGTTACCTAACAGAAAAATCAGACTGGCAGACAAAATATGACATAACCGTCTATCAAATGGGGTGGCGATTAGGAGGGAAAGGCGCGAGCGGACGTAACGCAGAATATGGACAACGGATTGAAGAACATGGCTTACATGTATGGTTTGGCGCCTATGTTAACTCTTTTAAAACAATGCAAAAAGTCTATACCGATTTAAACCGTCCAGCCGATATGCCTTTGGCTACATTTGATGAGGCTTTTAAGCCTCATAGTTTTATTGCACTGCAAGAGTTTATTAAGGATAACTGGGAAACATGGGGATTGGAGTTTCCTACCATTCCTGGCAACCCAGCCGATGGCGATTTAGACCCTAGTTTTTGGGATTTAATCCAACTTATTTATTATTGGCTTAAAGAGTTTTCTGGGCAGCTCATTACGGTACGTAAAAAACACGTATCTACATTAAAATCTAAAGAGAAAGTTAAGCCTAAGAAAAAGCACGATAGTTGGTGGTCACACATAGTTCATGAAGTACAAGAAGAAGTAGACGATTTAAAAGAGGAAATTGAAGAATGGGGCGATGATATTCAATCTGCTTATCGCACAATCTCGTCTTTTGTAGGGAAAGTCACTCATCATGATAGAAAAATAGACGACCCAGATACGATTAAACAACATACTAAACATCAACATGCACTGTCTGGTTTTATTGAATGGATAAAAGAGTGGCTTGAAGAAGAATTTGAGGAGCTACTTGATGACAATGATGAAATAAGACGTTTATTTATTGGTGCCGATTTGGCGATTACCAGTATTAAAGGGATCATTGCTGATGATGTTTATCACAACGGGTTTGGTTATTTAAACCAATGGGATTTTAAAGAGTGGCTTACCCTTCATGGAGCAAACGAAAAGTACACAGTCAATTCAGCACCTATTCGAGGGTTTTATGACTTAGTATTTGGTTACGAAGGAGGAGATTTTTCAAAACCAAACTTAGAAGCGGGCGTATCATTGTTAGCAATGTTACGTATTGCCCTGTGTTACAAGGGCGGCATTATGTGGAAAATGCAAGCAGGAATGGGAGATGTGATTTTTTCACCCATATACGAATTACTCAAAAAGCGTGGTGTTAAGTTTGAATACTTCCACAAAGTTGATGAACTTATTCCCAATCTAGCAGGCACCAAAATTGAAAAAATACGTGTTACAAAACAAGTCGATCTAAAACAAAAAGAATACCAACCTTTTGTAAATGTTGATGGGCTACCTTGTTGGCCGTCTACTCCTAACTATAACGAGATCGTCGACGAACAGGCGCAATTACTCCAAAGTCATAATATTAACCTTGAATCAATGTGGACAGATTGGCCAAATGTTTATGAAAAACATTTCCATCGTCCGTTACCTCAAAAGACGCTTACTCTCGGCAATGATTTTGATACCGTCATTTTTGGTATTTCTGTAGGTGGACTCGATCACATATGCCCCCAGTTATTAACTCTAGACGCAAAATTACAGGCCTGTAGCCAGCACATAAAAACAGTGGCGACCCAAGCCTTTCAAGTATGGACAGATATAGATTATTCAGATCTTGGGTTTGATTACATCCCTGAGAACAACGAGCAACCTATTTTAAGTGGCTTTGTGGAACCCTACGATACATGGGCTGCTATGAATCAACTTTTATGCAGAGAAGCATGGCCAGCAGGGATAAAACCACAAAATGTAGCCTACTTTTGTAGCGCTCAAACTATTACTGATTTTCCGCCAGCTAGTGACCATAATTTTCCTAAAGAAACGACCCAACAAGCTAAAGACAACGCTATTTCATATTTAAAAAACGACGTGTATAACCTGTGGCCAAAGGTAGCATCAAAAGGCGATTTTAATTGGGCGGTTTTAACTGACCAATCTAATCAGCAGGGGGAAGAAAGGTTTAATAGCCAATATTGGAGAAGCAATGTAGACCCTTCAGAGCGATATGTTTTGTCAGTTAAAAACAGCAGTCAATACCGTTTGAATTCAAACGAAACTCAGTTTACTAATTTTTATATCACTGGTGACTGGATTAATACAGGCGTTAATGCAGGGTGCGTAGAAGCTGCAACTATGGCAGGAATGGAAACCTCTCGTGCAATATCTGGGTACCCAGAAAACATAAATGGAGAATATGGGTTTTCACCATACAAAAAGTAATCAATAAAGCGCCTGACTTTTGATGTAAAAGCGGGCAGACTAGTATTGGTTTTTGTATATTTTTTATTGCTAGCAAAGCAACTTCTTTCGATATTAATGAATATTGAACGATTTACGGAGTGGTATGGAAACCCGTAAATGTAAGTGAGATAAATTTGAAGTACCTAACTTTCGTTTGTTTGAGTGTTTTCACCATTTCGGTGTTAGCAGAAGAAAAAGCGCCTCCTCCCTTAGTGAATGACATTGAAGTTATTGAAATCAATGCACAAAAGCGACCTCAGGATATACGTGACGTAAGTCTATCTGTCAGTGTTGTAAATGGCATGTCTATAATTGAACGTAAAATGAAAGACAGTACCGCTTTATCTGCAATTTCACCCAATTTCAAGATCACTCAAAATGCTGCGGAAGGTACACCACCAGCAGTTAACATCAGGGGAGTTGGAAGTGTTGATTACAATACATCCACACAATCTCCTGTAGGGATCTATCTAGATGGTGCTGCTGGCGCTTCAGCAAACTCTCAACTTATAAACTTATTTGATGTGGAATCAATAGAAGTATTGCGCGGGCCACAGGGTACATTATTTGGTCGAAATACGACCGGTGGTGCAATATTAATTAACTCAGTTAAACCACAAATGAACGATTCTGGGTATGTAAATTTAGGCTTCGCCCAACGCAATCACTTATCGGCAGAAGGCGCTCTAAATAGAAAGTTGTCCAATCACTTAGCCACGCGTTTTGCGTTTAGCCATCAAGATTACCAATACTCAACAAATAATCTATGGCCAGACGCTCCTCAAGCGAAAATGAAACAATCACACGCTAGACTCTCACTGTTTGGCCAATGGGATCAATTTACAATTGATACAAAACTCTATATGGGTAAATGGGATGGTATTGTCAACCCAGCGGGCAGTATTGGAGTCGTAAAAAGCTTCGATCCATCCACTGGTTTACCTGCCTCATTTTGTGATTCGCAGGAAGCAGGTACAACAAGTTGTTCAGACAGCTTTAGTTTTAATGATGGGTCAGATAATTTTCATGATGTAATGGTTAATAATCAAATTAATGATAAAAGCCCACATATCACAGATTCAAAAGGGTTTAACGTCAAGGCCGAATATAAACTAAGTGATAATAGTTATTTAGTCAGTGTATCCAATTATATGAATCTGGACAGAAATCACTTTTACAATAGTGATGCGAGTCCAGCTAGATTAGGGGAAGGTAACCAAAAAGTCAGTACCGATACCTTTAGCCAAGAAATTAGATTTCATAAAGAAATAGATAAAGCATACTTTATCGGCGGTCTATATTTTATAAATGAAAAATTAGATCAAGATAACCGCTTTGACTTATTGCGAGATTTTCGTTCTGTAGAAGGGTTATTCAGCAATGCCGTCACTTTTTTATACGACAATTCTATTGAAATCGAATCTGCTGCAATATTTTCCCACTTAGGTTTTCCTCTGTCTGAAAAAACAAACATTACAGCAGGTTTGCGATATTCAGATGAAACTACTAAATACAATGCCCTTGGACATGTAAATCTGACAACATTCGTTAATGATCAAACGGGATTAACCATACCTGCTTGGCAAGTAGCTAATGACATTAAAGACGATAATTTTTCTGGAAAACTAGCGCTATTACATAAATTTAGTCAACATTATTCCGGCTTTATTAGTTATTCACGAGGTGTTAAAAGTGGCGGATACAACGGAGCTTTGGTTAGCTCAGCCGCCGAGGCAGAAAATAACGATTATGGAGCAGAAACATTAAATGCGTACGAAATTGGATTTCATAGCCAGTTAGCGCCATGGTTAAAGGTTTATTCAGCAGCCTTTTATTATGACTACCAAGATCAGCAAGTATTTATGAATCAGTCTGCCATAACACCTGGAGCCCCTCCATTACAGCTATTAAGTAATGTTGGCCAATCAAGTATTTATGGTGCCGAACTGGATATTGATGCTCAACTTAGCTCATCATTGTCTACAAAATTATCCCTTGGCATCTTACCTAAAGCAAATTTAGCCTCTTTTATTGACCAAGCTGGAAATGAGATAAAAAATAATCGGCTTCCTTTCACATCAAAACTAAATATCAATGCCCAAACCAATTATGTTATTGAATACGATTCTGCTCTAATCACACTTCATCTAGATGCTGATTATCAATCTAAGTTTTATTTCGACCAAAACCAAAACCCGTTATCAGCTCAAGATGGATATTTACTCATAAATACACGTGTTAGTTGGAATAAAGATAATTGGTCTGCTAGCATCTGGGCTAAAAATTTAACCGACGAAAAGTATAGCCACCTTAAATTTGATTTAATAAACCTATATGGCATGTTGCAAGACTTTAAGGGTGAGGCTAGACAAGTTGGATTTGATATTCGATATGAATTCTAATTAATTATGTTCAGGCTTTTTATGAAAAAAATATACTTGGTGCTGTGCATACTCACGCTCTATGTAGTGAATATTGGATTTTCGATCGCTAGTTCGCCGAACGAAGTAGTTTCTTTAAATTTAAGTGAAATCAATAATCAAAATATTAGTAAACAAGTTAAGTATTATTCTCTTAAAAACAATACAAGTTCACCACCAGAATATTTAACCCAACTACAAAGCTGGTTAAGTCATTTAACACCGCATCAAACAACCGATTCCTTAGGTGATCGTTACGTAGTTGTTTTTGAATTATTCAATGATACTCAAGATGTGGATTGGTTTGTATACCCCTATGGTTCTGTAGTTGAAAAGATCCAAATACATACTTTCAATAAGAATAATAAAGCTGAATACTTCAATACCGGACATGGGTTAGATAATCCACAAGGGCTACATTACGGAGGTAATATTCAAGTTTTACCGAATCAGCATAAAACCGTTGTGATGTTGTTTGAAAGTGAATTTTTCTTTGCGCCAATCAAAATACTCCTTAAACCTCACGCAGAAGCAAAACAATTATTTCAGTTAGAACAAGTAATTTTGCTTCTTAGCTTAGGTGTTTCTTTAGCACTTGGTATTTATAATCTATTTATTTTTTCAACAACAAGAGACAAACAATACTTAAACTACGCGCTGGCGACACTAAGTTACGCACTCGGGTGGGCGACAGTATTTGGCGTTCCTGAATATATTGGATTAGGAAGTTCCAAAAACTGGTTGATGCCCTCATATTTAATTGGGGCTGTATTTTATTGCCTATTCAATATTCAATTTTTGAATTTACAACAAACTGAACCAAAACTAGCTAAGTTTTTTCAACTATTAGCAATAGCCACGGTCATCACAATACCTTTCGCATTTTATAGCCAAGGTATTGGTTTATACCTTGCTTCCATATTTACATCTATCGTGTCAATTAGTGGTTTATATGCAGGTATTCGTTGCTGGATAAAAGGATATTCCCCAGCTAAATATTTTGTTTTCGCCTTATTATCAGTTGTATTACCAAATATGGTCGGTAATTTTATGAACTTAGGCGTATTACCTGGGTTTAATGTAAATATCTATTTACTTGGATTATTAGGTAATTGTTTAGACAGTCTTTTATTGGCTTATGCTCTCGCTGCTAAAGTACGTTTATTATCTATACAAAATATAGAACTAGCCAATACTTTAGAACAAACTGTAGATAAGAGAACTCAAGAATTAACCGAAGCTAATCACAAATTAGAAGTCATTAATGCAGATTTAATTGAAGCCAATGAAACAAAAGGGCGTTTTTTGGCAACCATGAGTCACGAAATTCGTACCCCGCTAACCTCAATAATTGGTTATGCGGACGGAATTTTATTAGGTGACATAGATAAATCTGAACAAGATCGTGTGACAAAAATTATTGCGCAAAATGGTAACCATTTATTAAATGTACTAAATGACATTTTAGATTTAAGTAAAATTGAAGCAAATAAGCTCGATTTTGAATCTGTACCTACACATCTATTTTCTATACTCGCTCAAATTGAATCCATTGTAGGAAAAAGAGCTAGAGATAAAGGACTCGCTTTTCATTTAGATTACCAATATCCGTTACCCGCAAAAATATATACCGATCCTACACGTTTAAAACAGATTCTATTCAATTTAACTAACAACGCGATTAAGTTTACAGAACAAGGATTTATAGGCTTATCTATTAGCTTTCAAGACGATTATCTGCAAATAAAAGTAAAAGACTCTGGAATGGGTATTAATTCACATCACCAACAGAAGTTATTTGAACCTTTTAATCAAGATAATAACTCTGTCAATCAAAAAGCTGGTGGAACCGGTTTAGGGTTAAGTATTTCCCAACGTTTAGCAAAGGGTCTAAATGGCCATATTGAAGTGGAAAGCATACCTAGAAAAGGCTCTACTTTTATCCTGAAATTAAAAGTACATACAGTTGAAGATTCGAAATGGATTAATAACGTAACTGAAGTTTGGCAATCCACGCCTGTAAGATCGTTAAAAACTGAAGTATTACCAAACTTTAGTGGCCAAAAGATTTTATTAGCCGACGACCACCCAGCAAATCGAGAACTTATTTCCATACTACTAAAACGAATGAATTTAGATGTAGTTGAAGTAGAAGATGGCAGACAGGCATTAGATGCAGTCTTTTATCAAAAATTTGACCTCGTGCTCCTTGATATTCACATGCCAAAAATGAACGGTACTGATGCGCTCAAACAAATAAGAGACGCTGGAAATTATACGCCCGTCGTTGCCTTAACAGCTAACAACATGAAACATGAAGTAGAGCATTATATGCGATTGGGCTTTTCTGATCATTTAGCCAAACCAATATCACGACAAATTTTTATAACGGTACTTTCAAAGTATTTAGATAAACAAGGTGATGTAGACAACCCTATTAATCCAAATGACATGCACCAACTTGTAAAAGATTATCAGCAAGATTTAGCCATACAAGTTGAAAAAGCTGAGAAAGCGTTAGAGCAAAGAGATTTGTTTTTAATAAGCGAAATTTCTCATAGGATAAAAGGCTCAGCGAGTACGTTTGGTTTTGATATTGTCGGAGATAAATTCGCCGATATTGAACATTCAGCATTACAAGACGATGAAATTGCAGTCACCTATGAACTCCCCAAAGCACTTAACTTAACACGCCTTTGTTTAGAATTACCCGGTGTAGATATTGCGAAGGGTATAATTAACCACAACAACAGTGTTAGTAGGCTATTAAAAAGCATTTACGGGCTGTTTGAACACTCCGAACAGTCTTTTAATGACCTAAAAGAGGCCCTAGATAACTCAGAAACTAATAGCGCACTCATTCATTTATATAAATTTTTACCTACTGTTAGCGACTGTGGGATGGAAGATTTAGAACAAACGTTTACAGCGCTTGAGACACTTATACAAAGTGGTGAGGTTCAAAAAAATACTTATCAGGTTCACCTAAAAATTATTGAAGAACATTTATCAGTTTTAACAAAGGCAATACAACCCATTTTAGTTGATGAATTTTAGATAACTTTATAGATACAAAAAACCCAGTAGGATCAAAAATCGTACTGGGTTTTAATTTGTCTGTCAGAAGTGACTATTTGCGCAGTTTTTGAATTAACCTTAACTGAGCAATGGCTTCGGCTAGCTCGATAGCTGCTTCTGCATAATCAAAATCAGCACCTGGGTTGGCGATGTGCTCTTCAGCGCGTTTCTTCGCTTCTAACGCTGCTTGTTCGTCTAAATCTTCAGCACGAATAGCAGTATCTGCCAATACGGTAACGGTACCTGGTTGTATTTCAAGTACACCACCGTTGATGTAGATATTTTCTTCATCACCGTTTCGAACTAAACGCACCATTCCAGGTAACAGAGTGGTTAACAAAGGAGCATGGCCAGGATGTATACCTAACTCACCTTCACTACCTGTTACTTGGATAGCTTCTACTTCACCAGAAAAAATGCTGGTTTCAGCGCTTACTACGTCAAGTTGTACTGTTGTCGTTGCCATAATGAACCTCCAATAAAGTTCTTAAACATATAGTTTTGTTTAGACCTGAAATGAGGAATTTGTGCAGAGAAAAAGGAGGAAGCGCGGATCGTATATTTATACGTGAACACTTCTGACGCCTTTATCTGTGCAAATAACCATTTCAGGGCAAACAAATTACATGTTTTTAGCTTTCTCGTTAGCTTCTTCGATAGATCCAACCATGTAGAAAGCTTGCTCAGGAAGGTCATCAAACTCACCTTCTAAGATGCCTTTAAATCCACTGATAGTGTCTTTCAAAGATACATATTTACCAGGAGAACCAGTAAATACTTCTGCTACGAAGAAAGGTTGTGACAAGAAGCGCTGAATTTTACGCGCTCGTGACACAGACTGTTTATCTTCTTCAGAAAGCTCATCCATACCCAAGATAGCAATGATATCTTTTAGCTCTTTATAACGTTGCAATACAGATTGCACACCACGAGCCGTGTCGTAGTGCTCTTGACCAATAACTAATGGGTCAAGTTGACGAGATGTAGAATCTAGTGGATCAACCGCTGGATAAATACCTAAAGACGCAATATCACGTGACAATACAACCGTTGCATCTAAGTGAGCAAAAGTTGTAGCTGGTGATGGATCGGTCAAATCATCTGCTGGTACGTATACCGCTTGGATAGATGTGATTGAACCTGTCTTAGTTGAAGCGATACGCTCTTGTAGAACACCCATTTCTTCAGCAAGAGTAGGCTGATAACCTACAGCTGATGGCATACGACCTAGTAGTGCAGATACTTCTGTACCAGCTAGAGTATAACGATAGATGTTATCTACGAAGAATAATACGTCACGACCTTCATCACGGAATTTTTCAGCCATGGTTAAACCAGTCAAGGCAACACGTAAACGGTTTCCAGGAGGCTCATTCATTTGACCGTAAACTAGTGATACTTTGTCTAGTACGTTTGATTCGTTCATTTCATGATAGAAATCGTTACCTTCACGAGTACGCTCACCTACACCAGCAAATACTGAGTAGCCGCTGTGCTCGATAGCGATGTTACGAATTAATTCCATCATGTTTACGGTTTTACCTACACCGGCACCACCGAACAATCCAACTTTACCACCTTTAGCGAACGGACATACTAAGTCGATAACTTTGATGCCTGTTTCTAGTAGTTCAACTGAACTTGATTGATCTTCATAAGTAGGTGCTTCACGGTGAATAGACATACGCTCTTCTTCACCAATTGGACCTGCTTCATCGATTGGGTTACCCAATACATCCATGATACGACCTAATGTAGCCGTACCCACTGGAACCTGAATGGCTTTACCAGTATTTTCTACTGCTAAACCACGGCGCAAACCATCAGTTGTACCTAATGCGATTGTACGCACTACGCCACCACCAAGTTGTTGCTGCACTTCTAGGGTCAAACCTTGCAAATCACCTTCAGTGAT
>NZ_JBPOFP010000143.1:0-10306 GCF_051252315.1 Paraglaciecola sp.
CGGTTACATATGTTGTCTCCAGATGATTTATTGTCGGGTTTACAAAAGGCTTTGTTAACTGGATCTAATAACAATAGTGATTCTAATACTAATTCTAATACGGATTGCACTCACGCCAACACCAACGCTCAGACTCTTACCTTAAATGACAATAACAACGCTTTAGCCGCGGCTATTCGCCAAGCCTATCCCGCAGCGTTAATCGATGAGTTTCAAGATACTGATCCTGTGCAGTTTGATGTGTTTAGCGAAATCTATTCGAATCCAACTGACCTTAAACAAGAATTTGGCCAACCACATTCTAAACAACAGCTTAATCAAAACTTATGCTGGATAATGATTGGTGATCCCAAACAAGCTATTTATGCTTTTCGTGGCGCGGATATATTCACTTACATAGAAGCAAAAAAACGCATCGATCCAACACGCCATTTCACATTAGCAACCAACTGGCGATCTGCTCCTAAACTTGTACAAGCAATTAATCATCTATTTGAATCAAGCGCGAAAGGTTTTTTGTTTGAAAACAACATTCCATTTTATCCGGTGTCTGCGGGTAAAAATGTGCAGGGTTTTGAAGTACAAGGTCAAGTTATTCAAAGTTTACACTTCGAACACTATTGTGATCAGAACTCACCCATAGTTGCAGCGAGTGCCGCCCAACCTATTTTGGCCATAAACATGGCTAATCAAATTAGTAAGTGGTTGAGTTTAGCTAATCAAGGTCAAGCGAATATAAATGGTAAACCTGTTAGCGCAGGAGATTGTTGTGTATTAGTGCGGACTAGATATGAAGCAGACATAGTTAAGTTAGCGTTAGCTGAGGTGAATGTAGACAGTGTTTATTTGTCTCGTTCCAGTGTTTTTCAAACCGACATAGCCAAAGATCTATTCCGATTGCTTAAAGCAATGAGCCAACCAAGCGAAGAGAAACTGTTAAAAACAGCGCTAATGAGTGAATTATTTTCGTTAAATACCGAGCAACTGGATGAATTATTTAATGATGAACTAGTTTGGCAAAATGTACTGGAACAAAGATTTTTATGGTTTCAAGCTTGGTCTAAACAAGGTGTAATGCGCGCCTTAAAGTTAGCTTTTAATTTTTTTAATGTTGAACAAGAGCTGCTCGCTAATTTTAAAGACGGATTAAGGCGTATTACTGATCTGCAACATTTGGTTGAGTTGTTACAACAACAAAGTTTGCAGTTGGTAGGGGAGTCTCAGCTAATTCATTGGTTCGAGGCGAGCATACTTGAGCCTGATGCAAATAGCGAAAGCCAACAAATGCGCCTTGAAAGTGACTCAAACCTGGTGCAAATCATCACCTTACATGCATCTAAAGGTTTAGAGTTTCCTTTAGTATTTATTCCTTTTGCTGCAGATTATAAAGTCAGTAAAGATGCGATTTATCACAACCAAAATGAAGCCCTTGAGGTTGATTTTTTGCAACAAGATACATCTTTGTTTAAATCAGAATTCGAGCGTTTAGCTGAGGATATTCGTTTACTATACGTAGCAGTTACCCGAGCTGTGTATTATTGCCAAATTGGACTTTGGAACAATGCTTTAGGTAAAAATAAGAAAGTATCAGGTTTTAGCCAGTCTGCTATAGGCAATATATTGTTGTCTGAAAGTGAACCTGCTGATGCCGAGGTAAATAGCACAATTAGTAATGATCATATCGCTCAAAGATTAATGCAATTAGCCCAAGAGCATGATGTGTCTTATGCTCGCTTCTCAGAGATCCCACCATTAACTAAGTATGTAGAGTCAAATAAACAAGACTTGCAACAGCTAAGTTGCCTAACACTTAATAGCCCTGTCACTCGTTCTTGGCGACTAACAAGTTATTCTGCGATTAGCCGCCAGCAAATCCATCTTGATGTACCAAGTCCTGGCTTAGATGAAGGTCATGATCACGATACCAATATCGAAACTAGTCCAGAGAGCAATTATTTATTGTCAGAGGAAATGAATGAACTAGTTCAATCACCTTTTACGTTTGAAAGAGGTGCTAATGCAGGTTCTTTCTTACATGGTGTGTTAGAGAATTTGGATTTTCAAAATCTAGATAATATGCCCGAAGTGATTGAAAAGCAGTCCATTAAGTTTTCAATTGATACAAGTTGGTTTGAATGTCTGCAAACTTGGTTAACGGATGTTATTCATGCGCCTATTAGCTTCTTGAATAAAGATAATCCTCATGTGAGCGGCAATGCAAAACAACTTTCACTTTCTGCTTTATCTAGTCAGCAAGTTAAAGTTGAAATGGAATTTTATATGCCTTTACATCAAGTACAAGTTGAAGATTTTAACCAAGTGATAAACGGGTTTTATCCTCAATACCATAGGCATTATCAGTTCGATGATCTTAACGGCATGATTAAGGGATATATCGACCTAATATTTGAATTTGAAGGCAAGTTTTTTGTAGCAGATTATAAATCAAATCACTTAGGTGAGTCTTTTAATGCCTATGATGAAGTGGCAATGCAACATTGTATGACCGAGCATGATTATCACCTACAGGCCATACTTTATACTTTGGCACTACATAGGTGGCTTAAAAATAGATTATTGGATTATGAGTATTCAACCCACGTAGGTGGCGCCTATTATTTGTTTGTAAGAGGCATGACAACCCAACAGGTCTCTAAAACTCCATGCGCTAATGGGGTCTATTTTATGAAACCAGAACAGGCCCTAATTGAAAATCTAGATAGGTTGTTTAGCGGTGATGCTAGTCAAATATCATTAAATCAGCATCAAGATAATAATGCTGAAACTGAACAGCAGGGGCAACTAGGTTTATGGTAATTGAAAACGACAATCCTTCACTTGCTCCGGTTAATGAAGCTCTAGACAATTGGCAAAGTATGTTGGAGCTGTTAATTAGTTCGCGGATATTCAGAGCAATTGACGGCGCGTTTGCAGATTTTGTCTACCAACAAGAAGCAAGTTTACCTGCAAAAGTGAGAGTGTGTATTAGCTTAGTTGCAGGTTTTGTTAGCAAACAAACCGGAGAACAACATACCTGTGTAGAATTAAATCAAGTCACTTTATTCAAGTTTCCAGGTTACCTAATGCCATCTCAAACTGAGTTGTTTGCTTATTTACAGCAAGCCAATTGTGTACAGGTATTAACCGACCAAAGTCTGACAACAAATGAATTAGCAAAACCACTCATTGTTGAAAATAACAAAATTTACCTTCAACGATATTGGCAATATGAGGTTCAGTTAGCAGATATTATTCAAAAGAAATCAGCAGAGTTTCATGGATTAGACTTAGAACTTGCCAAAAATTTATTAGCTGAACTTTTTCCTAGCCACAAACAAACAAGTGAAGATCCAATAGACTGGCAAAAAGTGGCAGTGGCTTTGGCTGCTTGTCAAAAGTTTAGTGTCATAAGTGGCGGACCGGGTACGGGGAAAACCACCACGGTGACAAAACTGTTGGCGTTGCTGCAAGGTGTTGCTGCAAAGCAAAATAAAGTATTAAACATCCAACTAGTTGCACCTACAGGCAAAGCGGCTGCTAGGCTAACTGAATCAATTAGTGGAGCCAAAGCAAAACTGCCCGCGGTATTGCAAGCTAACCTGCCTGAACAGTGCCAAACAATCCATAGATTGCTTGGTGCTAAGCCCATGAGCCCATATTTTAAGGCAAATACATCGAATCCATTACATCTTGATGTTTTGGTGTTAGATGAAGCTTCTATGGTCGACTTGCCCCTAATGACAAAGTTGTTTTGTGCATTGCCCGAGCATGCTCAGGTGATCTTGTTAGGTGATCAAAATCAATTAGCATCCGTTGAAACAGGTAGCGTGTTAGCCGATATTTGCCATGTGGATCTTGAGCAGAGTAAAGTTGTTAACAATGGCCTTTCTACCTACAGCACCAGTATGTTAGAAAAGTTGAATAGTTTGATTGACGAGTTACCAGAATCTAGTCCAAACGACACTTCAAGTAAGACAATCAATGGCCTACAAGATAACCTGGTTAATCTGGTTAAGAGCCATAGGTTTAGCGACGAGAGTGGGATAGGGCAGTTAGCCCAATCTATTAAACAAGGTGATTGTTTAATGGTGAATAAGCTACTAAAAGAAAAAGCACTGACCGATATCCACTGGCACAAAATTGTGCAACAAGGCGAACAAAGCCAGTTAAAAAAAGTAGAAGAGCAAATATTAAAACAGCTGATCAGTAAACTTTTACCAGTGTTTAACCTGTATGTTAAAGCGATTAAGCAAGGAGACATACGACTAGCCTTTAATTGTTTGCATCAGCAACAGGTATTATGTGCCCAACGCACAGGATATTGGGGCGTTGAACAGTTAAATAACTTAATTGAAAATGAATTACATAAACAAGGCCTGATTGATAAAACCCGAGACTTTTATCTTGGTCGGCCAATTATGCTGAACAAAAATGACCACCAACTAAAACTATTTAATGGTGATATAGGTATTGTGATGGGTGATCCGGAGCATGCCGATCTCATAAAAGTTTGGTTTATTACCCCTGAAGGAAATGTAAGAGGCTTGCTGCCAAGTCGTTTACCATCTCACGATACCTTATATGCTATGACTATTCATAAAAGCCAAGGCTCAGAGTTTGAATCTGTTTATTTGTGTTTACCTGTAGTAAAGAATCAAACTGCGGCGCGAGGTTTAAGCAGAGAGTTGCTTTACACGGGCCTAACTCGAGCTAGAAAACACTTCTATTTGTATGCACAACCTCAAGCACTCACATTAAGTTTAGAACAACAATGTATTCGAAGTAGTGGCTTGGCCGATAGATTAAATAATTTTAGCGGCTTGTAGATTGTAGATTTTAAAGGAGAGCAATTTAGGTGACAGAAGTATAACTAACATGACTAAACAAAACACACCGTCAGATTGGTTGCCTCTGCAAGACATGTTGCGCAGTATTATAAGTGATCATCCTAATGGTTTATCAGAATACGAGCTGTTAAAAATCTTACAATCACCCGCTTATAAAGTATTTTCCCAGCTCGACCTACAAAACCCTTTGGTATTATTCCAAACCCATTTTATTGTATTTAATGCTCTTTATCACTTGCGAGACAGCTTAATAAAAGAGCAACTTGGTTTGTTACAAATTGATTGTATATGTATTCAAATTAAACCTTGGGTCGCTGGCATCCCTGGCCTCAAGGCTCAAGATAAACTTCGCGAGTATTATCTAAATTGGCAACATTTATCAGACACTGACCAACAGCAAGTAGAAAATTTACTGGATAGTTTTTGGCAGAGTTTAACTTGGAGAAAGTCTAAACAAACATCGTCAATATCAATTGAACAAGCTTTGCAGTTACTAGAATTAGCAGAACTAGTGGATCTAGTCCCCCTTAAAAAACAATATCGTAAAATGTTACACAAGCATCACCCTGACAAGGGAGGGGATAATGAGCACACGCGTTTATTACATCAAGCGTTTGAGAGTTTACGAGTATATTGCTAATCAGGCTCTTATCTTATAAAAGAGCCTAAATAACCTGAGCCTGGGATTAGCCGAGCCTCTCGATAACGCTCTTTTTGTGCCTAGCGGCGTTGAATTGTCTAGCAATAACACGTTATTACGTACGACAATCCGCCTTGCTATACACGAAAAATTTCGTCATCGAGTCACCCTTAATCCGAACATAGCTAGGGGGATATTTGTAAGCATTTGAATTCTAGTTAAACTCAATTTTAAACGACACTCATTATCCCGAGTTCAGGTTAATTAGTTAAATTTTATTTTGAGTTAGCATCCCAAACTTTTCCAGAAGATGTGCCATCTTTTGCTGGGTTAAACACTTCAACGGCCATAACCTGATACGTTGGGTCATCACTTGCGTTAAAGTTATTCATATCAGGAATTATCCAACCGCTGTCAGCCCATGCTTTAACGTGGTCAGCAAAAATGATTTTACCTTCTTTACCTAGTGGCTGTTGCTCGTTAGGTTTACTCCAATATTGGTAAAAGGTTGAGGTACTATTGATCGACGGTTTTTGCTCGCGAATAGAACGATAAGTCGAATATTCAATCCCATTACTCACAAACTTTTTACCAAACACTGCATTTTGACTAGGATCCCAAGTCCATCTTTGCAATATGTAGTATTCAACTAAGTGCGAGGGATCGTCTTTAGGCATATTCTTATCGTAGCCCCAGCCGTAAAGGGTGACAAAGTTAGCTCCACTATCTTCATCAAATCGGTAACCTATGATCCTGTCGGTGTCTCCAAAATGCCAACCCGGACCGCCAACATAGTTATAGCCGCCACCTTGCCAACTGACACTAAAAGAGCCATCTGTATCCATGGTTAATGAAGCGGCACCGCCGTCTTTCCAATGGGTAAAGAAAAAATCACCTATGTGACCGGTAGCGTGATTATCAGTGATCTTAGTCTTATTGTTATATTGTTGAGTGTATGCCTTGAACTTATCAATGGATAAACTTTTAGTAGCAAGGTTTTGCTCGGTTTGAACGGTAGTGTTGTTGCTATCACAAGCATTAAATAAACCCGCCATAAATACAATTGTGACTATTGAACCTAATGGTTTTCTCAAGATAAACTCCTTAAAGTGACAGGCCCTAAAACTGGTAGACCTTAAAACGGATAGACCTTTAATATACTTAGCCAGCTAACTTCGATTGGCTAAATCTTAAATTGAATATTTCCAGATATGCCACTTAAGTACCATTACGTTTTTGGTTTATCATCTTAATTTATCTGTGCAGAAAGACCGTATAGATTGTTTTTTTAACTTTAAGCAGCTTAAACAGGGCTGTATTTAAGCAGAACCTTGGTTTCTAATAAAAGACTATGTGAAAATTGTTCTTTTCCATGATTTATTCGAGCTCTTGATTAACCTCTTGATTTGATACCTTGCCTGTTTGCATATCAAAGTTATCGTAGAAACTCGGTAAAGACAGGCTACCATTTACGTCTACATGTTTAATTCGGCTAATGTTTTTCTAATATACTTTTTAAATACTCGTTGCTTTTTAGTCTGCCATTGGCTTTTCTTTGAAAGCAGATACAAACGTTTTCTGGGCAGGTTACTATCTGCTAAAACTGAAATAAAGTCGCCACTATCTAGCTCGTTTTGAATAGAAACATCTAACATCAAGCCAATCCCTAAACCTGCACTGGTTAATTGGAACACGGCTTCGATATCATTTGTTGAATGTGATACAGAGTTGGTGTAATCAAAATTTTTCTTGTTTAAAAAGGCTTTTAGTTGCCCTGCGGGATTTAGTTCAGAAATAAGTATTAACTTAGCATTGCCTAGTTTGGAGAAGCTCTTTGGTATTCCATGTTCTTGTATGTAATTTGGCGTAGCGCAGGCAATTAGCTGTGTTTCAAATAAGGGCATAGCAACCACAGAGTTACTGTCAGTTGGCTGGCCCAACCTAAAGGAAAAGTCAATATCCTTGTCATAAAGGTCTTCTAGTTCATCACTAAAACGAATATCAAACTTAATCAAAGGGTTGATGTTTACAAAACCAGATAGCGCATCAAAAACTCTAGAGCGGCACAAAGCTTTAGAAAGCGTAATTGATATTATGCCACTTATTGCTTCTTGATTTGATAATAGCTCTTCTTCTGCTTGATATATTGACAAAAGTATCTCTTTGCATTTTGGATAAAATAGTTTTCCTGCCGCTGAAATTTCTAGCTTTTTATGTGACCGATGAAAAAGTTGTACTTGTAAACGCTCTTCTAATTGCACTAGTTGCTTACTGATCGCGGGCACTGATAGATTAAGTACTGCTGCGGCTTTTGTGATACTTCCTTTTTCAAAAACAGTGATAAACGTTTGATACTGAGTGAGCTTTGACATTGTGTTAACTCTATTGGTTTTGATTTCTATTTAGTTAATCTAAGGCTTACTATTATTCAATATATATTAATCTACGCTGGCTATATAGTTCAACATGTTCTATTTAAATGTATTAACAGGAGAAAGAAATGATTGAACTTAGCAAAACGAGTGGAACTATCTCAGTACCAGTAAACACAGTATTTAATTATGTTACCAATATGGATTATTACGGCGATTGGTTTCCAGGCGTGCAAGGGATTAAGTCAAAAAATAGTCTTCCTCATGCTAGCGTTGGAAAAACTTATTCAGAGACCTTGCTTCTTCCTGATGGTGAACACGAATTAACCATTGAAGTTGTAAAATGTGAAACTAATCAGTTTTTCTTAACTAAAGGTAATTTAACTGGGGTACTGCCTCAAATGACAATTAAATTTGAGGCTGATGAAGAAAATAAGAGTCGTATAGAATTGCAATACCATAGTAGGAGTTCAACATTAACTGAGAGCTCTGATATTATCGTCGCGTTAAAAAAAGATCTAACTGATAGAGCTTCTAAAGGTATATCGAATTTACAGACAATATTAGAAGAGAAAGCTTAATAAAGTCCCCTTAACGAGTAATCCCAAAATTTGTAAGTGGTTTCAAAGCGCTTAGTACATTCATCTATGTAGATAATGGATCTGTTAGGTTTATACCTTAATGTGCGTGATATAAACCTAACAAGGTCGTTTTTAAGCCACTAACTTTTGCATGATAGATTCGAGTTCTTGATTCGCTTCTTGATTTGATACCTTACCTGTTTGCATATCAAAATTATCGTAAAAACTCGGTATAGACAGGCTACCTTTTACGTCTCCAGCAAAGTAGGGTGCTGATGTCACAGCGCTGTTTAATACGTTTTTAGCGCCGCCTGGTCCAGGCGAACTTGCTAGTAATACCATAGCTTTGTTCTGAAACACTTTTTGATTGATACGTGACATCCAGTCAAATATATTTTTATAGGCAGAGGTATAAGAACCATTGTGTTCTGCAAAAGAAATTAGAATTGCATCAGATTGGCTAATCTTTTCATAAAGGCTTTCAGCTAACGGGTGAATACCATGTTCATTTTCTTTGTCAGAGCTGTAAATCGGCATTTCAAAATCATTAAGGTCTAACAACTCAACTTCAGCTTCTACTAGCTGACTCGCGTAATTGACTAAATTTTTGTTAATTGACTGGCGGCTGTTACTGGCTGCAAAAGCTAATAATTTCATTGTTCGGCTCCTTATTAAGTTGAAACCATTATAAATAGTTTTATTATTTGATATACGTGTAAAATGGATAATTATTATTTCCATATGACTTGTTATGGCGTTTGTAAAATGACCTTGGCAATTCTTTAATGCGGTAAAATTAAGGTGCAGGTAAAGTTCAAGATGAAGGCAAAGATGAAGGTGAATAATTGTGGATTATGAACGTACTTATGATTCGGGTTTATTTGACGGCGTTGCTTTGTTTGTCATTTTAATCGATCAAGGTAGTTTTACTAAAACAGCGCTTGTTACTGGGCATTCAACCTCTCATATTAGTAAACAACTGAATAAATTGGAGGCTAGAGTCGGGATCCGTTTACTGAATAGAACTACGCGAAACTTGAGTTTAACCGCTGAAGGAGAAGCGTTTTATTTGAGGTGTCAAAAGATTGTGGATGAAACACAGCAAGCAACTGGGGCTTTGTTAGGTTTGCAAGATGAACCTATGGGAACGCTTAAAATAAGCTGTCCTGTGAGTTTAGGCTTATCTACACTCAGACCGCTTATTTCTGATTTTATGACTGAATATCCAAAGATATATATTGAGCTAGAACTTAATGATCGCAAGGTAGACATAATATCTGAAGGCTTTGACTTAGCCATAAGGGCATCACGAAAATTAGACGACTCTAGTTTGGTCAGTCGACGTATCTTAAAATCTAATTCAATGGTGATTGCCTCACCGAGCTATATCAAAAAATTTGGTGCGCCTAATCATCCTAGGGAGTTAATTGAGCATAAAACCATAAGTTACAGTAATTTAAAGCAACCTAATGTTTGGGAGTTTATTGATCTGGATGGTAGCCAAATTTCGGTAAAAGTAGATAGCCACATTTTAACCAATAGTGCTGAGATGGAAATTGCCATGTGTATTGATGGAAAAGGCATTACCCAAATGCCGAGCTTTAATTTAGGACAAGAAATCCAACAAGGTCAATTAGTTGAGTTGTTTAAAGAGTATAAAAAACAACAGATTGAAGTGCATTTGGTTTACCCAAGTAGAAAATATATGCCGTCTAAAGTGCGTTGTTTTATCGATTATGTAGTGAATAATTTAGCTTAATTACTGCAGCACATTTATGCTTGTGTGATTGTTTGAGCATTGCTTGATTAATGTCCCAATACTTGGATCAAAATCTATTGTGTTTACTTGCTGGTTTTCTCTAGTTT
>NZ_JBPOFP010000144.1:0-10174 GCF_051252315.1 Paraglaciecola sp.
GTGTTACTCAGTTACGTACTGACGAAACCGACGGGTATACAGCGCTTCAAGTAACCGCTGGCGACAAAAAAGCGAACCGCGTAAATAAAGCAGCAGCAGGTCATTTTGCTAAAGCTGGCGTGGAAGCTGGTCGTGGCTTATGGGAATTCCGTTTAGACGGCAACGAAGGCGAAGGCATAGAAGTTGGCAGTGAAATCACTGTTGAAATTTTTGCTGACACCAAAATGGTTGACGTTGCAGGAACTTCTAAAGGTAAAGGTTTCCAAGGTGCTATTAAGCGCTGGAACTTTAGCCACCAACGTAATTCACATGGTAACTCATTGTCTCACCGTGCACCTGGTTCAATTGGCCAAAACCAATCACCAGGTAAAGTCTTCAAAGGCAAAAAAATGGCCGGTCAGATGGGAAATAAACGTGTGACAGTTCAGTCTTTGGATGTAGTGCGTGTTGACGCAGAGAACAATCTTCTTCTAGTAAGAGGCAATGTTCCTGGAGCGCCAGGTGGCGACGTCATCATCAAAGCTGCAGTTAAAGCGTAACGTCTGGGGAGTTAAGTGATGGAATTAGTATTGAAAGATGCGCAAAGCGCTCTTGAAGTATCCGAAGCAACCTTTGGACGTGAATTTAACGAAGCACTAGTACATCAAGTAGTAGTTGCATTCGGTGCAGGTGCCCGTCAGGGTTCTAAAGCACAAAAAACACGCTCTGAAGTTCGTGGTGGTGGTGCCAAACCTTGGCGTCAAAAAGGAACAGGTCGTGCCCGTGCTGGTACTATCCGTAGTCCTATCTGGCGTTCTGGTGGTGTAACATTCGCTGCTAAGCCACAGGATCACAGCCAAAAGGTTAACAAGAAGATGTACCGTGGTGCGATTCAAAGCATCCTATCTGAATTGGTACGTCAAGAACGTTTAATCGTGGTTGAAAAGTTTTCAGTTGAAGCGCCTAAAACTAAGGAATTACTTTCTAAGTTAAATGGCCTTGAGCTAAGTGATGTACTAATCGTAACGTCTGAAGTTGATGAGAACTTGTTCTTAGCAGCTCGCAACTTATACAAAGTTGACGTACGTGATGTACAAGGCATTGACCCAGTCAGCCTGATCGCATTCGAAAAAGTGTTGATAACTGCTGATGCAGTGAAAGCATTAGAGGAGGCGTTAGCATGATTAACGAAGAACGTCTTTTAAAAGTGGTTTTAGCACCACATGTTTCTGAAAAAGCAACGCTTGCAGCTGAAGTTAACAACACTGTTGTTTTCAAAGTGCTTAAAGATGCGAACAAAGAAGAAATCAAAGCGGCAGTTGAAAAATTGTTCGAAGTTGAAGTTAATTCTGTTCGTACTGTTAACGTAAAGGGTAAAACCAAGCGTCACGGTGCATCTTTCGGCAAGCGTAAAGACTGGAAAAAAGCTTACGTTGTGCTTAAAGAAGGTCAAGACATCGACTTTGCTGGCAGCGAAGGCTAAGAAGGGGACTAGACATGCCATTATTGAAAGCTAAGCCGACTTCTGCTGGTCGTCGTCACGTAGTTCAGGTTGTTAACCCTGATCTACACAAAGGCGCTCCTTACGCTCCTTTGCTTGAAAAGAACAGCAAATCTGGTGGCCGTAATAATAACGGACGTATCACAGTACGTCACGTTGGTGGTGGCCACAAGCAACACTATCGTGTTATAGATTTCAAACGCAACAAAGACGGCATTCCAGCTAAAATTGAGCGTTTAGAATATGATCCTAACCGTTCTGCAAACATCTGTTTGGTGTTATACGCAGACGGCGAACGTCGCTATATTTTGGCTCCTAAGGGCGCTAAAGCGGGTGATCAGATTCAATCTGGTTCAGACGCTGCGATCAAAGCTGGTAACTCTTTACCAATGCGTAACATCCCAGTAGGTACTACGGTACACGCTATTGAGATGAAGCCTGGTAAAGGTGCACAAATTGCTCGTTCTGCTGGTCAGTACGCTCAAATCCTAGCGCGTGCCGAGGGTTATGTAACTCTTCGTCTACGTTCTGGTGAAGTTCGTCGAGTATTAGCAGACTGCCGTGCCACTATTGGCGAAATCGGTAATGCAGAACACATGCTACGTTCACTTGGTAAAGCCGGTGCGAACAGATGGCGCGGTATCCGCCCAACAGTTCGTGGTGTTGCCATGAACCCAGTAGATCACCCACACGGTGGTGGTGAAGGACGCACATCAGGCGGCCGTCACCCAGTATCACCTTGGGGTGTTCCAACTAAGGGTAAGAAAACCCGTAGTAACAAGCGTACCGATAAACTTATCGTACGTCGTCGTAATAAGTAACAGCGAGGATTCACCATGCCACGTTCTCTCAAGAAGGGTCCATTTATAGACCTACACTTGCTGAAGAAGGTCGAGGCTGCAGTGGAGAAAGGCGAGAAAAAACCAATTAAGACTTGGTCACGCCGCTCTATGATCATCCCAGATATGATTGGGTTGACCATTGCAGTCCATAACGGTCGTCAACACGTTCCTGTATTTGTCAGTGACGAAATGGTCGGCCACAAATTGGGCGAATTTGCTCCAACGCGTACTTACCGTGGCCATGTCGCGGATAAGAAAGCCAAGAGATAGGATATAGATTATGGAAGCTTTTGCTAAACATCGTCATGCTCGTACCTCTGCTCAAAAGGCACGCTTGGTAGCAGATCAAATTCGTGGTTTACACGTTGAAAAAGCTCTTGAAGTTTTGGCTTATAGCCAAAAGAAAGGAGCCGATCTAGTCAAAAAAGTACTAGAGTCAGCGATTGCGAACGCCGAACATAACGAAGGTGCAGATATTGACGAATTGACAGTATCTAAAATCTTTGTTGACGAAGGTCCAACTATGAAGCGTATCAAGACTCGAGCGAAAGGTCGTGCTGATCGTATATTTAAGCGTAGCAGTCACATCACTGTTGTTGTGTCTGATAACTAGGAGAAGATAATGGGACAGAAGGTACATCCTACGGGCATACGCCTGGGTATCAGCAAACCATGGACATCTACCTGGTACGCTAATACTGCAGATTATGCAGATAATCTGTTTAATGACCATCAGGTACGTCAGTATCTGACTAAGGCTCTTAAAAGTGCTTCACTTTCGAAATTAATTATCGAACGTCCAGCTAAAAGCATTCGTGTAACTATACACACTGCTCGTCCTGGCGTAGTAATTGGTAAGAAAGGCGAAGACGTTGAGAAGCTACGTAAGCATGTTTCTAAGCTAGCCGGTGTGCCAGCTCAGATAAACATTGCTGAAGTACGCAAGCCAGAATTAGATGGTCAACTAGTTGCGGATAGCATTGCTAGCCAACTAGAACGTCGTGTTATGTTCCGTCGTGCTATGAAGCGCGCCGTTCAAAACGCAATGCGAATTGGTGCTAAAGGTATCAAAGTTGAAGTAAGTGGTCGTTTAGGCGGCGCTGAAATTGCTCGTTCAGAGTGGTATCGTGAAGGTCGTGTGCCATTGCACACATTCCGTGCTGATATCGACTATGCAACATCAGAAGCAGCAACTCAATACGGTATCATTGGCGTAAAAGTATGGATCTTCAAAGGTGAAGTATTAGGTGGTTTACCACTTACTCACGAGCAGCCAGCTGCCGCACCTAAGAAGAAAGGCCGTGCTCCTAAGCGTGAGGGCTAATTATGTTACAACCTAAACGTATGAAGTTCCGAAAAATGCACAAAGGTCGCAACCGTGGTTTTGCCGCGGGTGACAGTGTAAGTTTCGGAACTTACGGACTTAAGTCTGTAGGACGTGGTCGTATGACTGCGCGCCAAATCGAAGCAGCTCGTCGTGCTATGACGCGTGCCGTTAAACGTCAAGGTAAAATTTGGATTCGAGTTTTCCCTGACAAGCCAATTACTGAGAAGCCTCTAGAAGTGCGTCAAGGTAAAGGTAAAGGTAACGTTGAATACTGGGTATGCCAAATTCAGCCAGGTCGTGTTTTATACGAAATGGAAGGTGTTCCAGAAGAAGTAGCACGTGAAGCATTTGCATTAGCCGCTTCTAAGTTGCCATTTAAAACAACTTTCGTAACTCGGACGGTGATGTAATGAATGCCACAGAACTGAAAGAAAAAAGCGTAGAAGAATTGAACGCAGAGTTATTAAACTTGCTTCGTGAACAATTCAACTTGCGTATGCAAGCGAGTACTGGTCAGCTTGAAAAAACTGACGGTCTTCGTAAAGTACGTCGCACTATTGCGCGTGTTAAAACCATTCTGACTGAAAAGGCTGCTGCATAATGACTGAAAAAACAGTTCGTACAGTACAAGGTCGTGTGGTCAGCAACAAAATGGATAAAACCATTACTGTTGCGGTAGAACGTAAAGTGAAACACCCTATTTATGGGAAGTTCATCAAACGTACTACTAAGCTACACGCACATGACGAAACTAACCAGTGTAACGAAGGCGATGTAGTCACAATAAGTGAATGCCGTCCTTTGTCTAAGTCAAAAAACTGGACATTAGTAGACGTTATTACTAAAGCTGCTGTTTAACTAGCAAGCTTAAGTAAAAGAAATACAAAAGGCGCTATCCGCAAGGTTAGCGCCTTTTTTGTTTTTTAATGGCCATAAGGTTTTTGAGAAGCATTTTTTAAGTGGATTGATTTAATACAGTATGTAATAGTTTTATTTTGAGTCAAAATACTGCTAAAAATTGTACTGTTAGCTTAAAAGGAAGTGTAGTGAAACAAGTATGGTCAAATTTAATCTTGGCGTTAGTTGGAGCTATTTTATACATAAATGGCGCTTTAGCTATTCAGTCAAATGAGCTAATTGATCAAAAGCTAACTTTCTCTGTTCTAGAGCGAAATTTAATTGTCAAAAGCAGTACTTTTCAGAATGATATACCCGCCAAACTTATCACTCAGCTTGAGTTAGCTGATGTATATGTATTATATAACCGCATAGATTTATTGAATGAACTTTTAAACAAATTAGAAAAAATAGATATAGATCAGTTTAACCAGGTCCAAAAAGGCCAATTATTATATTTCAAAGCTTATAGCGACTATTTTTCAGGCCGATCTAATGACGCTGACTCAAGTTTGCTTGAAGCATTAACTTTATTAAAAACTGATCAAATAGATGGTGAGACGAACAACCACCTTTTATATATTCAGACAAAAGTTAATTTATTACTAGGTTTAAATAAAGCCTACATTCAAGAGTATGACCGGGCTATAAAAATAGCCACTGCTGCTATTGACCTGGCAGAAAAAAATAATTGGCAATATCTACAAGGTAAAGGCCTTTATTACCTTGGCGATATACAATATGAGCTAAAAAATTATGAAGCTGCGTTAGATCTTTATATGCGCGCTGTTATGTATTACAAAGACGATGAAGTTGTTGATATCGCGGTGGCCAATATGGCTATTGCACAAATGATTAACATTGTTGGAGATAAGTTGGAAGCGCTCGTTCTTCTAGATAAAGCGACTGATAGCTTTAATACGCAAGAAAATATTGCTGGCCTAGCCAACGCTTATTTATTGAAGTCTTATTTTATAGGTAAAACTCGCCCCCAAGAGGCTCTCAATTGGTTAACTCAATCCGTTCAAATACGAGAGGAGTTAGGTGTTCCTATTGATATTGCGAATGCTTATGTACATTTTAGTTCCTTATTATTTGAAAATGGTAACCTTAAAGATGCGTTAAAATATAGCCAGTTAGCGACTGACATTGTAAAGACCTTAGAAGATTTAGCATCACAATGGGATGCGTATGCCAATCACGGCATTTTACTTAACGAAAATAAAGATTACCAAGAAGCCTACCAATACATGCGTAAAGCGGAGCGTGCTTTGCTTAAGCAAGCTAGGTTGGATATAACCAACGAAACAGCGCGCTTGTCTGTCAGTTTTGACTTAAAACAACATCAACTTGAAAACATTTATGCTGAACGACAAAAAGTTATTTTGGAAGAGCGTAATGCTTTATTAGAGTCGCAGATTAAATTACAAGAGGATATGCACACAACTCAAAACTGGATGTTAATCGGGTTGGCGATTTTATTAGTGATGTTTTTGGGGCTAATTCTAGTTATATATCGTTTGTATTATAAAACCAAAATACTAGCTTCTAGAGACGGACTCACTGGCTTAAATAATCGACGGACTATTATGTCCCTAGCAGAACATCACTTTGCCGTTAGCTTGCGCTATGGCCACGCTCTTTCAGTAATCATGATTGATATAGATAGATTTAAGATGATTAACGATCAACATGGCCATGCTCAAGGAGATGATACTTTAACGGCAATAGCAAACATCTTAAAAAATATGTTACGGGCTTCAGATAATATTGGTCGAATAGGGGGGGAAGAGTTTTTATTAGTATTGCCTCATACTAACAAACAAGAAGCTTTTCAATTTGCAGAACGCATAAGACAAAATGTTAAAATTCAACTGGCTCAAATGCATCACCAAGTTAAAGATGTAACGGTAAGTTTAGGAGTTGCCTCTCGAGAGAGTAATACCGTTGATAAAGGCAATAATATTCAACACATTATTGCCCAGGCCGATCGAGCATTGTATCTAGCTAAAAATAGAGGCCGAGACCAAGTTCAAACTATAGAAGTCACTAACTCTGAAGCCGTTCCTGAAGTATAGAAAGAACATTGGTAAATCAGGCTTAGTTTTGTGCTTATTCAATTTGGGATTTAGTGTTGTTTAATTGTGATTTGATTGCAGAGCTGCTTAATTGGCTGCCAATCATAGCCAATACACAATAACCGACAAAATAATAAAACCCTTCTCCTGCAGATGATAGGGTTTGTGTGCTTATTTCCAAGGCTATGTTAAATCCAAAAACACTGATGTTCTGTGCGGTTGCTGTTTCAGCATGATTGGTCGATAGAATAGCCAAAAATATTGCTACTACAAACACATCCGCCATTGACCATTTTCCAATGAGGTTCACAAAATCGACCAACTTTTTGGTGAATAGTTGTTGCTTCATAAAATAAGCACAGGTGATAAGTAGTGTTTTTAACAAAGGAATACAAACAGAAAAAACGAATATAAGCCCTGCCACTAACAAGCGTTGGTCATCCCATAGTTCTTGGACAGTCGCCATAATGGACAACTCTTTATCAATTAAGGCTGAAGTTAACGACGAGCCACTTAATATCGCTTTCATTTCCATATCAAAGCTAAACATCGTCAACAGAATACCGGGGAAAAATAACCCTAAAGCAATGATATTTAATCCAAAACCTAAATGTTTACGAATCATGTATGACCCTTCTATTATTTGCCACAAAATTAATTTTATTAAATTATATCAAGTTGGCTTTGTTTTAAGTGACAAATTGTTTGAAAGAGAACTTTTTTACCATAAAAAATTGGAACGGTTACTAATCAAAGCCTTAAGTGAAAAAGTAGAACGAAAAGGCTACATAAAGGTATGGAATATTATACGTAGTTAGTAGGCTTTATACAGAAAACACCTCGGGTTTGATTAAACTATAATCATGTTGAAAAGTCAGAGTGTTTAAAATGAAGTGTTTGTTAGTACTTTCATGTTTATTACTTTCTAGTTCCTGTTTTGCAGGTACAGAGCGCCTGGCTTTTGCAAAAAGTTGGTTAACATCATGGATGCCTGCTCAATTCGACCTAAATGTCGCTTCCTCCGGTGTTAAATTTAACGGCTGTAAACAAAAGGAATATCAATTGCAATATTCTCAACCTTTTGGGGAAAACTTTGTGATTGAATCATCAGTGAGTTATGCCAAAGCTAAACTTTCTTGGGGAGTATTTAGTCAAAAATTGGCAGTTAAAGAAATCGCGTTTATTCCTCGATATCATCTATCTCACAAATTCAGTTTAGGTATAGGTGTAATAACTCAATCAGCAACTGAGTTTAAAAGTGTTTTAGGATTACAATTTGATTTGCCCGCTAATACTGAGTTGTTGCTGTCAGCTAGGACACAAGGTTTTGCCGCTAAACATTCCTGGGAGTTTTCAGTTTCAAGCCAAAAGTGGGATGCAACTCGCGCATCAGGCACTTGGTACGAAACAGGTGCGGCTAACAGTAAAGTTAGCCTAGAATACAACGGATATTTTTAAGCAAATACAACGGTTTTATTGTGATGAATAATGACCCTATCTTCCAAGTGATAACGGACTCCGTTTGCTAGTGCTGTCTTCTCACAGCTTTTACCTTTTCTCACCATATCAGCTGCACTATCACTATGGCTAATTCGCATTACTTCCTGTTCAATAATCGGTCCTTCATCTAAGTCACTCGTAACGTAATGACAAGTTGCACCAATTAACTTTACCCCTCGCTCGTAAGCTTGTTGATAGGGTTTTGCACCAGCAAAAGAAGGCAAAAAGCTATGATGAATATTGATCGCTTTACCGGCTAGTTTTTGACAAAGGTGGTCAGGTACTATTTGCATAAACCTAGCCAGTACTGTTAAGTCTGCTTGGTAAGCTTCTATTAGTCGTTCTACTTCTGCAAATGCTTGTTCTTTGGTTTGATCTTTAAAGTTAACCCAATGGAAAGGAATATTATGCCAGTCAGCAAACTGCTTCATTTGCGGGTGATTTGCGATGATACATGGAATATCACACTGTAACTCGCCACTATGCCAGCGATGTAACAAGTCCATTAAACAGTGAGATTCGTGACTCGCCAATAACACCATTTTTTGTTTTTGATGTGAATCAGCGATTTTCCAATTCATATCAAACTTTTCAGCGATAGGAGAAAAAGCTTTTTTAAAACTGTCTATTGTCACCTTTACTGAATTGGCGCTAATTTCATGGCGCATAAAAAAGCGTCCAGTTTGCAAATCCGTATGGTGATTGGCTTCAGTAATTGTCGCGTTTTGAGCGGCTAAAAATTGACTTACTGCCGCGACTAAGCCGACTTGATCAGGACAATCTATGACTAATCTAAAGGTTTGTTGCATGGTCTAAAGTGATTTATTTATATGAATGCCCTTATTGTGACCTGCGATGGGGGCTAGGGTAAAGAACAAATTTAGATAATTCTGAATCAGTGGTGGTATTGTAAATACGTCACTTGTCATAGTTTGTTTTAAGTTTTTTGATTGTGTCTATTATTTACGTGATCGAACCTTTGTGTTTTTCAAGGTTATTAACTAAAACTCAATTCGACTAAACAATATCGCATCGATAAGCACATTGGGCCAATAAGGATTGATATTTTGTACAAAAATGAACAAATAGATTATTCCATAATTGAAAAGTTACAAAATGAGGTGTTACTCGCAAGGCAACCTATTTTTAATGAAAGTCATCAAATATACGGTTTCGAAGCCTTATATCGAGGCTCATTTTTTAATGTTAATAATGTAAATGATGGCATGGGAGCGACAGGTGAATTACTGAATAATATTTGTGCTTGTGTACTAGACGAACAGATGAACGTTAACCTTCCCGTCTTTATAAATGTGGATGAAAATTTTATTAATTCCCCCGGCTTTTTCCCCGTTCAGTCTGACAAAATTATTTTAGAAATTTTGGAAACGGTACCTGCTACCCCTAGTATTATTAATAAAATTAAGGAACTCAAAAGTCAGGGCTTTGGTTTTGCGTTAGATGATTATATCTTTGAGCCAGAGAGAGAGCCTTTTTTAGAACTGGTATCCATTGTAAAGATAGACGTATTAGGTTGCACTTCAGAACAATTAAAAGAGGGCATTGACAAATTAGCTAACTATTCAGTTACATTACTGGCTGAAAAAGTAGAAACTGTCTCGATATTCGAAAAATGTCGAGGTTTAGGATTTAAATTATTTCAGGGGTATTTTTTAGAACGACCTAAATTAGTGCGAGGCACCAAAATATCGGCAAGCAAACAAGTAACTTTACAATTGTTATCAGAGTTAACTCGATCGGATATTTCTAACCAGCAAGTGGCCGAAGCTATTCTTCGAGACCCTCGGTTAGCTATGAAAGTAATTTTATTAGTTAATAGTTCTTTGTTTTCATTTGTGCGCAAAGTCACTGATGTGCGAGAAGCTGTGATTATGTTGGGTATAGAATCGGTTAAACGTTGGGCAATAATACTGTTATTAGTCTCTGAAACTGAATCACCCTTAGAAATTTTTAGAACCCTACTTAGTCGGGCAAAAGCGTTAGAGTTATGTGCGATGGATTCTAACCTGAAAAACGAAAGTGAGTATTT
>NZ_JBPOFP010000145.1:0-9790 GCF_051252315.1 Paraglaciecola sp.
ACTAAAAGATGCAGGTGTTTCAGACTACTCAATCTATTTAGAAAAGGAATCCAACAAGTTATTTGCCGTTTTAAAACGCACCACAGACCATAAGATGGATCAACTGCCACTAGAGCCTATCGTAAAAAAATGGTGGGCTTTCATGGCGGATATAATGGAAACCAACCCAGATAACTCACCTAAGGTGAACAACATCGACTGTGTGTTTCATTTAGATTAACTTTGCAATTGAATCGCCTTCTTGCTAACTATCTGAAGGCGATTTATCGTACGTATTAGCTAGCTATTAATAACAAAACCAACGAATTTAGGAAAAAAAAGAGCCTTATTGAGAGGCGTAGCTTTTCCCGAACTCGAGTTAGTTTGTACGACTTATCTCCCACAATTCTGAACGCTCTAGAGGCATACTCTTTAACTTATATGGAGAGTTTAGTTGAATAACTTTACGATTATGCACACCCACAAACCTCAAAGATGAACCAAATGCTTTATTGAACAAGCGGTCGAAACTTCCGTCTGAAAGAGATAACTCTAATCCTCTTTTAATATCTTTCGCTAACATTTCATTACCTTTATTGACATAAAAATAATAAGCACTGGGGTACTTAATTAAAATATTTGGATCGAGCATTAAATCTAATTCTGGGTAAATATTTAGATCTCTTTTAACGTCTAATATAGAGCGTGGTAAATAATCCACACGCCCCTTGTCTAACATCAAATAGAGTCCTTTATAGTTAGAGCCTTTGGCCACTTCAATCTCATTAAACTCAAATATTTTTGTGGAGATCCAAGTGTTAAACTGCACCGGCACAAATGACTTAAACCTATTTAAGTTGTCGACATCGCTAAATATTTTAGGTTTTTTAGCGCTGATAATGGGCACTCTCCAGCCTTTAACACCTTTTAATATTGGAAAATAAACAGCTCGATATTGAGACTCTCTTTTTGCCGTCGCACTTCCAGTTAATACATGTACACCATCATCGTCTTCTAACATTTTGAAAATTCTAGGTTTAGGGACATCAAGGCTAAATGCCTCTACTTTATATTTTTTATCGGGGGAATAAGAAAGTGTATGGGATAGCAAATTAATAAAGTAAGGATCACCCTCTAAGCCGCCAAAAACGACTTTTTCCGCCGAGACATAATTGGGGTAAAATGAAATGGCAAAGACAAGAAACAACACTTTTCTTAACTGCATGTAAAATCACCCAACAAAACTCAATAATTAATAACGAATATTAGTATCAAATAATCTATAAATAAATTCGACTAAAGATATTACGCTGGTAAATGTTTTTAGTGGGTGGATCTGGTATGCACCTTTAAATTGTCAAAAGCAGAACATGGAGTGTAGATTAGCCCCAGTCCAATTCTGCCATCATCCACCTTTACCCAATAGCGCTCACAATTATTTAATTGCAAGACGCTTGGTATTCAGCGCTTTAGACAAGTTCGCCACAAGTTCTTTATGCTCTGGTTTCTGCGCCACATTTACGTTTTCGTCAGCATCTTTTTTATGGTCATACAACATGTTCGTTAAGAACTTGCCGTCTTTATCAAACCATTCAGTGTAAGCATATTGCTCAGTAAACATAGTGGTGCCACTTTTCCACTGAATAAAGGCCACAGTGTTTTTATGATCGTTTGGATCATCCAGTAAGTGAGCAACACTTTCTCCTTGTAACTGTTCAGGCTTAGGTAATCCAAGTAAGTCACATAGAGTGGGAAATATGTCCACAAACTCGGTTAAAGCATCTGTTTGCTGATTAACTTGTTTGCCAGGAACCGAAAAAATCAAGGGCGCATGAGTCGAGGTTTTAAAGTTAGAATGTTTATTCCATAACTTGTGTTCACCCAATTGCCAGCCATGATCACCCCAAAGAATAACAATGGTATTCTCATCAAGCCCTAGGTTTTCTATTTCATTCAACAAGCGCCCTATTTGTGCATCAACTAGGCTAACACTAGCGTAATAACCTCGTTTTAAGTTTAATGCCATTTCATCACTCACCGGCCCTTTTTTGGGCACTCCATAATAACTACGTAATTCACCTGAGTTATGAAATGCCTGTTTGGGGGCATACAAACTCCGAAAGTAATTACTGGGTAGAGCAATTTTTTCTTCAGGATACAAATCCCAATATTTTTGAGGTGCGTTGAAGGGTAAATGAGGACGAGCAAACCCCACTGCTAAGAAAAATGCCTGGTCTTTTTTGGAAAGCGTACGCAACTCAGAAAGTGCTTTTGTAGCGATCATGCCATCTTTATGTTCCAACTCATCATAATCATAGTTTTCATAAGGATAAGCTCGGCCACTGTGATTTGACTTGGCTATTTCGACGTTTTTAGGATCATGGTAGTTATTAACATTTTTAGGCCGCCAAGGTGCTTCACTCCAATGATCCGCTGAATCAGTTTGAGTATGGAACACCTTACCTAAACTCACCCCATGGTAACCATGTTCTTTGAGGTATTTAGGAATTGTAGTGGCGTTGGGGGTTTCGAGCTGCACCTGTGACTTGTGGGTTAAAAAGCGCTTCGCTGTTGGTCGTATCCCAGTCATTAAGCTAGCCCGTGATGCACCGCATGTAGGCACACTGGCAAAAGCTTGTTTAAACATAGTGCCTTGGGCCACCAGTTTATCTATATTGGGCGTCACAGCCAATTCGTCACCGTATGCCCCTATGCTCGGCCTTAAATCATCAACCGCTATAAACAATATATTAGGTTGAGACTTCCCACTAACCTGCAGACTTACTAAACATAAAACTGAAACCTTTATGAATAAACGGATCATTCTTCCACCTTAATATTCTATTTAACCTGAACTCAGGTTATTTAACTCCAATCAAACGAACTGGCCCCAATAACCCAGAGGTTTGTAATTTTTTAGCCTGTTTGGCAAAGAAGTTGTAACCGGTAAACGTCACACGTTCACTTTTAGGTGGCTGTTGATTAGCATTCAGCCAAGGAACTGTATCTCCTGTCATGCTGTACTCACTGGTATCTGGCAGAGCTTCATCACCAATTAATCGATTCACCCAAGTATTGGTTACTTTCACTTCAAAATGGTTGACACCGACTTTAACAGCAGAGCGAATATCCATGGCAAAAGGCGGTTTCCATAGAGTGCCCAACGCAATCCCATTCACTGACACTTCGGCAATTTGCTGTACGTCACCTAAGTCTAAATAAATAGGATTTGTACCTTTGAGTGCCTTAGCAGAAATATCCACAGATTTACGATAAACGGCGGTACCCGAATAGTGCTTAACGCCTTCATCATAGTGGCTAATCCAATCAGTCAATTGATTGAAAACCATTTTCCCAGGTCCTGCCCATTTGGGGTCAAAGTCCACTGACCATGCTCCTTTAAGCACAGTTGTAGTAGAGTTTTCTGCTGTACTTAGATATAAATCCTTAACCAGCCGACTGTGTGTTCCTTGGTAATCTGGCTGCTTATTATCTCGACGAATTAAGACAAAACGCCCTGCATACGGTTCTAGGGCTAACCTAGTCTTTAAACGTGTGCCATTGCGCTGAAACTGGGTGATATTCTCCACACTGCCGTCGTCAACATTCCATATTTCTGGCTGCCCGTCACCATCTCGAATATCAACCGTTAGTTGAGAGAATTCGGCTTTATCGTTATAGAAGTAATACAAATCATTTTCACCCACTTTTCGGTGAGCAAAAAACTTAGCTGGCTTATCGTTTAGTTTCAGATCAGCTTGATAACCCAACTTGTCAATCGACTGTTCTAATGACCAACTACTGATTTTACCTTTTTTGTAAGCACGTAGTGCAGGCGTTCCTTCACCCCATAATTCATCAGCAATTCGTGAAAATTCAGTTTGTTGTGGCCACTCACTATGTCCTATTACCTGTTGTGGTTTATCACCAATAACTGTGGCACCCGCAGCGACTAACTCCTGTACCCGTTTTAAGGTTTTTAGGTGTAAATATTGGGTTTTATATAGCTGTAATGCTCTATAGCGCGTGCCTTCAGGTAACACTAACCAACCGTCTTTGACACTTAGTCGATTAATTAATACGTCGGTATTGGTGTAATCGTAACCAAACCCATCGGGCACTCCTGTGTTGTTGGCGTTGCCAACTCTAAGTGGTGCAACGTCTCCAAGATGAATTAAAAAATCCGCGTTGGGAACGCCTTGTTGTAAAAGGTATGACCCCCGGGCTAAATACTTAAACCACTCTACCCCACCGTTATCCCACCAAGTTTGGGTACGGTCAATGTGGGAGCCGATGCTATCCATAGTCATACCGGGCTTGATGTGATTATTCGGTTGATGGGCAAAACGATGGAACATGGTTTCGTTAATTCCACGAGCCCACATTTTGTCGCCATAATGTTTGTAAAAATACGGATGCCCGTACCAGTTTACGGTGCGAATAGAAGTAAACGACTCTGCCGAAATGATCTTTTTACCGTAGATATGCCCAGATGAAATAGCCGCTGACACACGGCCATTATACACTTGGTCACGCACCCAAAACTCACCCATTAAGCGATCTGCTTTCCCCCCTGAGGCGAGCTCATCAAAAGGCCCCCAACCATAAGGCTCTATATAAGATTCCAAACCATACTTTTTGGTGAGTTTAGTAAATTCTCCAAAGTAGTTTTCAACCATTAAGTCGGATAAATGCTGGCGATATTCTTGCAAAATGGCACCACTATGTTCTGGCGACTCTATCACTCGGCCAGTTAAAAGTGGCAGCCAAGGAATAAAGTCGTAATCAAACTTTTGTTCAAAGGTATGGTTAATCCCTTGGGTCCAATTTTGGCCTCCCACTTCATAGCTGTCTATTTCAGTGGTTTTAAGAGACTTGATCCCCCGAGCATTAACTTTCTTTAATAACTTGCCAACGTATTGATCAAAATGAAACTGTAATGCTTTAGCATCAAACTTATCAACTTCTAAACCTTCACCTTCAACCGTTGCAGGTACATTGAACGCACCAGTACTGGTATAACCAAACCGTAAAACACGCCAATTACCTTTAGGTAGCTTTATACCTGATTTGGGTATTTCGCCACGGTTTAGAACCAACACATCCTCGGCTTTGGTTATCGCATCGGAGGCAATTTTTGGTGTTAAGCTCAAGCGGCCACGCTCCATTGAATTCATGGATAACCAATGGTCAAAACGAGGGATTGACCACAAATCAAAACGTTTGATTATGAAGGGTTTATCAAACACAAAACGGAAGTACTTAGCGGTAAACCCATCTTGTTTATCAGTCACCAATTGTGGACTAAAGGCCCACATTCTTGCCCCTGTTCTAGGACGTCTTAACTTTTCAACCACTGTGGTAAAGGTCTTGCCGTCATTAGAGATTTGTAACGCACCTTCACCATGACGGGTTGGTGTTTCAATTTGTACACTGCGTAACGTGGTAGGTTCATCCACTTCAACTTGGATCCAATACTCGCTAGTATTTTTCTTTTTAAGTGATGGTTTAAAATCAAAAGCATTACTCGCTTTTGCTTCGACCTCATTTTTTATAAAAGATAATTCTGTATCCCAATCCTTGTCAGCTAACACACTGGCATCAAGTTTTGGATCTGAAGACGTAAAAGTGGCGCTTGCGAAGGCATTACTTTGATTGTAACTATTTTCCGGCATCGCAATGACGGCAACATCACGATAAAGCCCTTCTGCAAAACCAGGCTGTGGCGGAACGATAGTTTGCCCACCGGTCACCGCTTTCTCAGACCAAGTAATACGTTTCATGGACATTTCTGGTGTTACCCAAGGACCACCACTTGATGTCCAACCATCTGCATTATGAATTCCAAACTCAATACCACTTTTATCTGCTTCGGCAGCGGCATGGACTAGGTGATCATAAAACTCGTCTGTACCAAAACGCACTGGCCCTCTAGAAGAATACGGCCAGTTTTTACGGTGCACATGAAAGAAAATAGCCCCACCAATACCCGCATCTTTCATGGCTTTAAAATCTTCAGTAAAACCCGGCTTGCTTAAGTTACCATTCATAGCATGCATCCAGGTTTTAGGCAGGTAATTTGCAGCAGGATCTTTAAAGTTAGACGGGTTTAACTCTGCAGCACCGATATTTTTGATTAGCAACACCAGTGGCATAGACATCACCAACAGTGCTTTATTTATCAACACTTTTCTATTTTTCATATTTTTGTATTCTTCACTCTAATCATTCTAAATTTGCTGTTATCAAAGACGTATGTTGGCAAGTTTCACAGGTTCAAGATCCCACGTTATGTAAGTCTTAGAGCTGTGGTTTAGTACCTTGCATTGCGCCCATTTCAATTAGTTAGCTCTAAACTTGCCGTCATGCCAAAGGTATAAACGCTGAGATACACCTTTTCTGACGTTTAAGATAAGCGCTTCAACATTACCGCTTTGGTTACGTACAGGTTTCATTTGTAATTTTGCTTTAGCGACTTTGAAATAGGCTTTTTCTACTTGCCAGTTTTGCTCTTTAGTCGAACCACTTGATGTTTGTTTGGCGATAGCAAACACACTTTCACCGCGGTTATTCTGATAAGTGACTGCCGCTGTATCTCCGTTATTTTTTAATACCTCTAGGCCAAATACCTTCTTCACTTTTTTACCATTAATGTCAAAGAGTGTTCTATTTACTGTGCCAGGCATAGGGTGGCCGTGCGTCCACTCACCATTTTCAAACAAGGCCATGCGCCATTCACGATAATCCTTACCTCTGGCTTCATAGGCCGCTGCAGTTCTGCCATCTTCAAGTACTAATGGTTTAGTACCAAAGCTAGTTTCACCGGCTTTTTCAGAGTCGTAAGCTAACGTATGTTGATTGGTTGATGCCAAAGTTAAAGGCAAGGCTAACTTCTCTTTTTTAGCGTTGTAAAAAGAGCCGTCTGTGGTATCTAAAACCATGTAGTAAAGATTCAAACGATTGTAATGTGTTTTGTCATGGTACTCTTTGAAGTTACAAGCATGCCAAAGTGACGTGATCGCAATCTCGGTGTCTGAGATTTTTAGTGGATTAATGTAATGGGTATCGACCATTATAGGATCATCTTTTTGCGGCGTTGGCCAAGAGATAATCACTGGCTGCTCAAAGGTTTGCGTGCCATTTTTCATTTTGTAATACAACCAAGGTGACTTATGAGTGCCGCCTCGGGTGAAAAAGTAAATGTCGCCATTGGCCATTTTGTAGCTTTTTGTGTAAGAAGCAAAAGGTGAAATGTCATCCTTTTGAATAAATGAACTCAAATCATAAGGCTTTGCTGAAACAACATGAAGCATACGCCCACCAGCATGAGGCGTATCGATAGAAAACGGATTCAAACCATCTTCACGTTCACCACCATGACCTCCATAAACAATATGAATATAACCTTGGTTATCCACTTCAATAATGGGGCGGCCGTGGCTATCTATTTTTCTATCACCTTTTGAAAGCGTGCTGTGCCCGGCTTTGTATGGGCCATCCCACTTGTCAGTTTTCAAATTGTAACTAGCAACATAAGGGTCAGTTAAGTGACCTTGATAAGTAATATACACAGTGTCACCCACTAATTGATGCCAGCCTGTGTAGGTATTGCCAGGAAGATTATCGGTAAAATGGCCTTTAGGAATAGCAGGCAAACGCTCAGGCTTTTGCCATTTAGGCCCTAAGTCTTCCGCCGGTAAATCATAAATTTCATTAAACTTTTTGCCGTCAATATAAGCATCATAGATTGGCTGAAACTCTATATATTGACCATACAAGTACTGATCAATACGCAAGCGCCAATACTCACTGGTAAATGAACCTTTATCACTCTGCTCTTTTGCTTTTTGTTTCTCGTTTTTTAGCGCAGCAAAAGTAGAGTCTTGGTGTGAGTGTTTAATTATCAGCGCAGCTCTTTTTTCTGCATATTCCTTTTCACTCATAGCGCCATTGGCTGAGAACGAGATGACGGTGATTGAAACCACTGCCGCTATTGAAAGTTTAATTTGTTTAATCATGTCTCTTCACTTCTTTTGAATGCTTAATTCGTTATTCGTCAAATGCCCTTTGTCAATTTTCGAGCTGCTTACCTTGATAAACAGCATATTGTGAAAAATGGGTCCCATTTCCTGAACAACACCAAATGACACCAAATGACAGATTGTGATTTATTTTGACTTATTAAGTTAATAATGTAAACATCTGGTTAATTAATACTGAAACATTTATAAGCTAGAAACACAGTTTCGAACGGCATTAATAATCAGTTTGTAACGAGGCCATGGCTCAATTAGAGCTCAGTTAAGTACAGGTGTGTTGGGTTTCAGTTTTGGTTTTTAAAACAAGTAATGCAACTTTGGCTCTAGGTTTGGTCGTGCTTTATTAAACCTTAAATAAAATTGTACAAATAAGGTAACACCCGATATTTCAGAGAGAATGAATGAAGAATAATAGTGAAAATCATCAAGGCAATTCAAAGCGTGTGCTAGCCAGAAGTATGCAATATATATCAGTTTTACTGACTGTTGCAGCGATTAGTGGGTGTAGCTCTACAGCCGATACAAATAAAGTAGAAACCCAAAAACCCAATATACTATTTATTTTGGCAGATGATCACCGCTGGGACATGTTAGGTAAATATCATCCAATAGTTCATACCCCCAACCTAGATAAGCTTGCTAACAAAGGTGCAGTGTTCAAAAATGCCTTTGTAACCACCCCCATATGTGCGACCAGCCGAGTCAGCATTTTAACGGGACTTACCGAGCGTACTCACGATTTTACTTTTAGTCGTCCTAAAACCAGTCTAGAAGACTCAAACAATATGTACCCCGCTGTAATGAAACGAGGCGGGTATAGTTCAGCTTTTGTGGGTAAATATGAAATTGGTTTATCAGGAAAGACACAAGATAGATTCGATTATTTCAAACCACTTCTTCAAGCTAAAACAGAGGAATATGAAGGCAAAACACTACCGCAAACCTATTATATAGCTGAGCTAGCCAAAGACTTTATTGAACAATCTAAACAAGCTGGTAAACCTTGGACTATGTCGGTGAATTTTTGGAACCCCCATGCTCATGACAGAGATAAAGTAGACCAATATCACTACCCTGCAGAGTTTGAAAACATGTATGCGGACATCACCATTCCGCCAGCAAAATTTTCTGACGATGCCACGTTTAACGCACTACCTGAATTTCTAAAAAAATCCATTGGTCGCGAACGTTGGGAATGGCGGTACGACTCTGAAGCTAAATTTCAAAAAATGGTCAAGCGTTATTACCGTGCCATTAGTGCAGTAGATAAAGCGGTAGGTATGATTTATGACTCATTAGAACAAAACGGCATGGCCGAAAATACCGTGATCATTTATATGGGTGACAACGGTTACAACCTCAATGAGCGCCAATTGGCCGGAAAATGGTTTGGCTGGGAAGAAGACTTACGGATTCCTTTGATTATTTACGATCCAAGAAACAAAGCCTCACAAAAACGTGAAATCAAAGAAATGGCGTTAAACATTGATATTGCATCAACAGTCGTGGACTTAGCTGGCCTACAAGCACCAGAAAGTTATCAAGGCGTTAGTCTTACGCCATTATTAAACAAGCAAGAAAATACCAAATGGCGGGACGAGTTTTTCTTTGAACACATGTATCAACCTAAACGAACTTTTATTCCGCCGACAGTAGGTATGCGCACCCAACGCTGGAAATACGTAGATTTTTACAAAAACGATTTTCAGCAACTGTTCGATCTACAAAATGATCCACGAGAAAAAACCAATTTAATTGACTCAGCTGAGCAT
>NZ_JBPOFP010000146.1:0-9621 GCF_051252315.1 Paraglaciecola sp.
TTTTATATGTGCTTGTTTTGCTTATTTTAATTATGGTAATACAATTGTTTTATTTGTTTCAACGGCTCTCATTGCGAAAGTCTGTTTGGGTTTAACCATCTACAATATCTATACGGTTATTCAAGACATTAGATGGGAAAGACAGAAAAAACTTAGCCACAAATCTTAACAGCATCAAAATAGTTTTATAAACTGTCGGAAATATTCTTAAGTTGGTGCTTAATGTATATGTTTGTTAAGAGCCATCTAATTGGTTAGCTCACCTCTTAAATTAGTCGCTAACAAACGTTTTACTTCTCTAATTGGCAAGTTTTTACTTAATAAATAATGTAACTTTGCAAGGGCTGCTTCGGGTGTCATGTCTGTCCCTGAGACGACTCCAGCTTCTTTTAGAACATTACCGTTTGCATAGCCTGACATATTAACTTTACCTCGCACACATTGAGTACAATTTAAAATAATGATCCCTTGTTCATTGGCGATAGCTATTTGTTCCAGCAGAGCTTTATTCTGTGGTGCGTTGCCCACACCAAAGCTGAGTAAGATGAGTGCTTTAACAGGTTGTTGAAGCGTGTTTTTTATGACTGTGGTATCGATTCCTGGGTATAGCGTGACAATACCTATGGGTTGAGAAGTGATCGGACTTACTTGAAGTTGTTTATCGTTATTCACCCCTAGTTGGTTTTTGTCTATTTTGATTTCTATGTCAATGCCTGCTTCTAATAGTGCCGGGTAGTTTGGCGAGCCAAATGCATTAAAACCATCCGCATCTAGTTTTCGACAACGATTACCTCTAAATAATTGGTTGTTGAAAAACAAAGTCACTTCGGCAATCGGATAATTGGCGGCTATGTATAAGGCATTTAATAGGTTGGCTTGGCCGTCTGAACGTAATTGAGCTAATGGAATTTGAGAGCCTGTTACAATGACAGGTTTGCCTAAGTCTTCTAACATAAATGATAAGGCTGATGCGGTATAGGCCATAGTATCTGTGCCATGCAATATGATAAACCCATCGTAATCAGAGTAATGTAGTTGAATGTCGTTGGCTATGAGTTGCCAGTCAGTGGGACTCATATCTGATGAATCAATTAATGGATCATATTCGTGAATAGTAAAATCAGGCATTTCACTACGATGAAACTCAGGCATATCTGCTAGGGTTTCTGACAAGAATTTTGCTGCTGGTATAAAACCTTGTGGTGAAGGGCGCATGCCAATGGTTCCACCCGTATATGCAACGTATATGTGTTTTTTCATCTTGTTCCTTTAGGTAAACATTAAGTGACCATCAATTAAAGTTTACAGCAAAACTCTATAGGCACTAAGATATGATATCTTGATCGAGATGTATTAATCATTTTTACTTTAGCTAACCCGCTAACGTTTCACTTCACAATATTTAGGTTAAATAGAATATGACTCCATTTCATGTAAGTTTATCTTTCGTCGCATTATTAGGTTTAAGCGCATGCAATCAACCCGTTAAAGAAGCTCCTACTGACATCCAAAATCAAACGGCTGAATTAACCAGTGAGTCGGATAAGGCTAACCTTATTTTTGAAGAAGCTTTTGCTGAATACATGTCCCTAAATCCAGTGTATGCCACTTATGTAGGATTAAATCAATTTAATGACCAATTTCACCCACCAATTAATAAGCAGAGTATTGCTAAACGTTTAGCGTTTGAGAAAAAGTATTTGGCAAAGATTAAAGAAATCGATTCTTCTAAGTTATCCGGGCAAGCATTATTAAGTTATGACATTTTTGTGCGGGATAGAATACAGTCCATTAAAGGTGAACAATTTCCAACTGACCTTATTCCAATCCACCAATTTGGAGGGGCTCATTCTTCCTTTGCTACTTTAGGCTCAGGTAAAAGTGCGCAACCTTTTAACACAGTTGAAGATTATCAAAACTTTATGAAAAGAGCTGAGGGATTTGCAATGTATATGGACAGCGCTATTCTCTCGATGCAAGAAGGTATCGAAAAATCAATCGTGCTGCCCAAAGCTCTCATCAAAAAGCTGTTGCCACAACTTGAAGTACATTTGTTGGAAGATGTTACTCAGAGTGTATTTTACGGGCCCGTGTCTCAACTAAAGAATAATGTTGAAATTGAAGAGACTGAAAAACAAAGCTTGGAACAAGCCTATGTTGAATGTATTAAAACTGTCATTATTCCGGCTTATCGTCGTATGTTTGGCTTTATATCAGATGTATATTTAGCGAATGGTAGGGATACAGTTGGTTTGTCTGATTTACCAAATGGTAAAGCCTGGTACGAATACCGTATTGAAGCAAATACAACCTTGCCTCTAAGTGCAGATGAAATCCATACCTTCGGTAAACAGGAAGTGGCACGTATATTAGCCGAAATGAAAGCAGTGAAAGAGACAGTTAAATTTGACGGTGATTTGAGCGCGTTTTTTGAATACTTACGTACCGATGAGCAATTTTTCTTTGAGTCGGAACAAGCTTTGATAGATGGCTATACAAAAGTCAAAGAAAAAATAGACAATCGAGTACCTTTGTTATTCGAGGTATTTCCTAACGCCGATTACGAAGTCAGAGCGGTCGAAGCGTTTCGAGCGGCCTCTGCTGCAGGTGCCAGTTATCAAAGCCCTGCACCAGATGGCTCTAGGCCAGGAATTTTCTATATCAATGCTTATAACCTAAAGGCCCAGCCCAAATATTTAATGGAAACCTTAAGCGTGCATGAAGCGGCCCCTGGCCACCATTTCCAAATAGCTATTCAACAAGAGGTTAAAGGCTTACCAGATTTTCGTAAGTTTGGAGGATATACGGTATTTTCTGAAGGTTGGGCATTGTATGCCGAGAGTCTAGGTAAAGAATTAGGATTATTTACCGACCCTTACATGTGGTACGGGAGGTTGTCTGATGAGCAACTACGTGCGATGCGGTTAGTAGTGGATACGGGCTTACATGCTTTTGGCTGGTCTCGTCAACAAGCTATCGACTATATGGTTAATAACTCTTCTTTAGCCTTAACTGATATAGAAGCTGAGGTAGAACGTTATATTGCGATTGGCGGTCAAGCAGTGAGTTACAAAGTGGGTGAGAGGCATATACGTAAGTTAAGAAACAAAGCAAAAGGGGCCTTAGGCAATAAATTTAGTGTGAAGAAATTTCATACCCAAATATTAATAGACGGAGCATTGCCCATGCCTATTCTTGAAGCAAAAATTGACAGATGGATAGAGAAGCAAAAAAACGCTATTCATTGATTCTGAATATACGTCTCTGGATAGAGTGTTTTGGCAGGTTCTTGTTCATATTGGTGGAGTAATGTAGCAAACAAAGGCTCGCCAATTAGGCCATCTAATGAATTTACTAGCTCTTGAATATTATCATCTTGCTCTCGACAACAATCTTGGTAATGACTAATAAGATCAGTTAAATTGATCTTATGTTTTTGTTGAAGTTGTTTATCTGCTAAAACAAAAAAATAGGCTCCTCCCCAATAGGCCGCTGGGTACTGTCGTTTGTCCATTAACCTATTAGCAATGGAAGCGGCAGTATGCTTACTTTTATTAAACCAGCGAATATGCGGAGCAATTTTCCCTTGATAACGTTCTGCTAACGTACCTTTTAGAATTCCTGCTTGAAACATGATTTGATATTGCATGTAACTTGCGAAACCTTCAGAAAACCAGCGGTATTGGCGGCCTAAATAGGGTAACGCCATATGAGCCAGTTCATGATAAATAGTCCAGTCGTTTATAAATTTATATAATTTAAAACGAGAGTCCACGTAAAAATGCACGCTGCCTTTACCGTCCCGAACTGTATGTGCCCATGGTACCGGTTGGTTCGATTTCTTAGGGTAGACATGTAACGCTAATGGAGTAGGGTAAATTCCAAGTGTTGCACGAGTGGAATTTACCCCTCTTGTTAGCCAAGTTTGTAACATGGCACTTTGCTTTTCTTCAAATGCCGATAAACCATGTACGCTAAATTGATTTTCTGTGACTGCAATGCTTTGGGTTGGGAAAACCCAACAACAAATAATGAAGTTTAAGTACAGCCATCTAAAACCAGTAGAGTAGGTCATAACATCTTTAGTTGGTTAGATGGCTTTGAAAAAACTCAACCGACATTTTATACATTTGCAGCGCTAAGGCTGCGTCGTATCTATCACCTTCATCACGCATAAAAGCGTGCTGAGCATTGACTTCATGCCAACTGAAGTCATTTTCATTGGTGTATAGTGTGGTGCGAATTAAATCTCGTCCTTCAGGCGTTACATGAGGGTCTTGCTTACCAAATACCAATACCATAGGGCCGCTAATATTTTTGCTCTGAGTTAGAGAATCATTGCCTTCAACGCAAGGTAGAGTATTCGAATGAATGTCTGTTGGATACAGGCAAAATGAAGCACCTATATTTTTGTTCAGCGCCGCTCTGAAGGCCAAATGGCCGCCAATGCAAACCCCCATGGCACCAACTTGTCCATTGCTATAACTTTGACTGGTAACAAAGTCGATCATGGCTTGAGTGTCAGTATCATGATCCTCTAGAGGTTTAGTAAATTTGTCAGCGTTGCCTTTATCTTTTCCGGCATCATCATAGGCTAATACCGTGCCGATGGGGTTGAGTTCATGAAAAACCTCTGGAACAAGTACAACAAAACCGTGGCCCGCTAATATTTGAGCACTACGAGTAATAGGTGTGGTTTCTTGAAATATCTCAGAGTAAAAAATAATGGTAGGGTACTTTTTGTCATCGACAGGGCGATATATCGAGGTGCGCATGATGCCAGTTGGTGTAGATAAGTCGTTAACTTGACGTTGAATTAGCATAAAGGGGCCTGTAGTTGTATGGAATATAAATTATTAGATCTTGTTTAATTTTAATACATCACCATTAATCAGAATATGAGACCGGTAAAATTGACTATCTATGTCACATTATTTGACTAAATATTTGGGTGTATTGTTTGTTGCAACTTGTATTGTATTACAACTGTGCGCTTTTGCAGAGCCTGATAGCCAAGAAACCTACTATGTTGAAAGTAAACAAGAAGTAGACGACACTCAAATCGTTGATGTCATCTTTTTCAAGGGGCCTCCTCTTAAGGCTCCTTCACTAAAGACTAATTTACATAAGACTACTGCACTTAGGGTTACTAAACTTGATCTTCCTTTATTCAAAGAGAACACACATAGTCAATCTGTTAATCATAGCAATAGCAACAATCACCCGTTTATTGTTTTTATAAACACCTTGCCTACTGTCTTACTCGACACAATATCGGTTAAAGTCAATCTATTACTTAGGCAACAAATACTTAACCTTCCTTTGCTTGTATCACCTATTAAATATCGATTAATCCACAATCAAAACCAAGACGAACGACCTTTAAATACTCAACTTTAGAATAATTTTTAAGCATGAGCTTAATACGCTAAGTTTTATTCATTAGCCTTTTGTGGGCTAAAATTTGATGGGTTCAATATGACATTATTAGCAGAATTATGGGGGCTATTCATGCCCTGGATTGTATTTATGGGTTTCGTTTATTTGTGTATTAAAATGACGGGGTGGGCAAAAAATAGAAAGGCAGGGGCCATTGCTTTTGGTTTATTAGTGCAAATGTTTATACCCGATCCGAAAGCAAAAATCACAATAGAGGCGGTAGCTAAACAAAAGCAGGAAGTTAAAAAACAACAAGATGGTATTGCAAAAGACAAGGATAGCTAGCGCCATTAAATCTAGATAGAGGTGATAAGTTAGAATAATTTGAGGGTTGTTTAGCTAAGGGAAACTGTTAGATTACCCGAAAATTTTTAAAGACTATTAAAGGACAGTTATGTTTGAATCTAATGAATATTTTGACGGTAAAGTAAAGTCTATCGCGTTTAAAACAGCTACATTGCCAGCTACGGTTGGTGTAATGGCTGTAGGTGAATATGAGTTTGGTACCAGTGAATTTGAAACCATGACAGTGGTAAGTGGTGCATTAACTGTGCAGTTACCAGATAGCGCTGAGTTTCAGACTTTTAATGCTGGCGAAAGTTTTACCGTTGAAGCCAACAAAAGCTTTAATGTACAAGTTGCAGTAGAAACTGCGTACTTGTGTACCTACGGCAAGTAGAATTAGCGATACCCTTTGGTGAATAAGACAATTAAAAAGCTGGATAATAATGTCATTAAGGCATTAACCGTAGCCTGTGAATCTTTTAAAGATAACATCAATGGATTTGAATGGTTGACCCACACAGCCGACTATTCAAATTTTCCAGCTAGTTTAGTCGTGACTTGTGTGTTCGATACCAATCAATCCATAGCCGATACAAAAGATAAGGCCTTAGATATAAACATGCGTAAAATCATTCAACAGCAACTGTTAAAAGTGGGAATTTTGCTTAAAGATGCCCGCAGAAATGTCTGCTTAGATAGTGAAGAAGCCTGTTTAGCCGAACACAAGGGTGATTGGAATGCGCGGATCTAACCGTTCTCGGTTGTGGTTAGATGCAAGTTAAGGTCGCTGCTGAGTTATATGTCTTATTTTTGGATCAGAGGTTCTAACATGGTTTCTAATCCATTGACTTTCACTTCGTGGATCAGTGCTAGTTGTTGCCCTAATTTACCTTCTGGAAACCCTTTGCTGCTAAACCAAACTAAATAAGGTTCAGGAAGATGTAGCAATTTTCTACCAGCATATTTTCCAAAAGGCATGGTTTGATTGATTGCTTCTAGTAATAATTGATTATCCATTTAATTCTTCACTGTTTTGTTGGGCAAGCCATAATTGTTTGTAAGGCCCATCTTGTTCTACTAACGCACTATGTTTACCTTGCTCTAGTATTTTTCCATTGCCCATTACTATGATGTTATCTGCATCAATGATGGTGGATAACCTATGGGCAATAACTAAGCTGGCGTGTCCTTTGGATACATTTTTTATTGCTTTTAAGATCAGTTGTTCAGATTGACTGTCTAATGATGAGGTTGCTTCGTCAAACACCAGTATTTTTGGACGTTTCAAAATGGTTCTAGCAATGGCTACGCGTTGTTTTTCGCCGCCTGAAAGTTTTAACCCTCGTTCGCCTACTTTAGTATTTTGTTTGTCTGGTAGTGATTCTATGAAGGTTCTAAGATTTGCCAGATCTATCGCTTGATTAACTTCAATATCAGATGCCTGAGGGCGGCCATAACGTACATTTTCGAAAATACTATCATTAAACAACACTGTGTCTTGTGGCACTATGCCTATGTTCAGTCTTAAAGAATCTTGAGATACCTGTTTAATGTCTTGTTGGTCAACGTAAATGTTACCGGCGGTTGTGTCATAGAACCTAAATAATAGTTTTACTAGTGTTGATTTTCCTGCGCCACTTTCACCTACCACAGCAACTTTTTGTCCTGGCTGAATGTTAAAATTCACATCTTTAAGTATGGGGCGGTCTGGGCGATAGCTAAAGTTGACGTGTTTAAACTCAACTAGTCCTGTTTGTACCGATAGCTCTTTGGCATTAGGAGTAATGGGCACTTGGCTTTTTTTATTTAGTAGAGTAAATAGATTTTCAATATTGGCCAATGAGCCTCTAATTTCTCGGTACACAAAACCAAGAAAATTTAGCGGCATAAAAATTTGCATGGTAAAGGCGTTAATTAATACAAAGTCACCGATAGTCATTTTTCCGTGAGCAACTTGGTATGCGGCTAAGGCCATCATACTGGTCATAGACAAAGCAATTATGGTGGCTTGTCCGCCGTTTAAGGCAAATAATGAAAGTCGGTTTTTACGTCTGGCGTTTTCCCAAGTCTTTAAATCTTTGTCGTACCGATTTGCTTCGTATTTTTCGTTATTGAAATATTTAACCGTTTCATAGTTTAGTAGACTATCAATAGCCCGAGAGCTACTACTTGAATCAGCTTTATTGACCTCTCTAACATATTTGGTTCGCCAATCTGTGGCTTTGATTGAATAAGCGACGTAGCTTAGTACTGAGGCAAGTATGATTAATGCGAAACTGATCCCGTAGTTGTAAAACAGTACGCCTATAACCACAATGATTTCAAATAGCGTAGGGCCAATATTAAACACTAAAAAGCGCATTAAGAAACTAATGCCACTCGTTCCCCGTTCAATATCTCGTGACAAGCCACCCGTTTGGCGATTTAAATGGAAATCTAAATCTAAAGAGTGGAGGTGTTTAAACACTTTAAGGCCTAAGCGCCGCATGGCTCGTTCGGTAACTCTTCCAAATAATGTGTCCCGAATTTCACCAAAAATGACATTAGCTAATCTTAAAGAGCCATAAGCAGCAATGAGCCCAAATGGTACCAAAATCAAAGCGTCATTAGTTGAATCCGTATTTAGGGTATCAACTGTGTATTTGAGTATAAATGGTAAATAAATGGTGGCTACTTTCGCGGCGATTAAAAACACCATTGCCAACAATATTCTGAGTTTGAACTCAGTTAAATAGGGCCATAATTGTGAGAATATTTGCCAGCTAATTGGCTTGTCTTCGTCAATAGGAAAACGGTTGGGACGCATAAAGAGTAAACGTTAGGTAACAATGGGGTTGATCATATCAGCAGATGTTAACTAATACTGCGGTTTCTACCGTCACTTTTGGCTTTATAAAGTTTTGTGTCGGCGTGACCGATGGCTTCGTCTAAACTATCTGTTGGCTGTAGTTGATGTATTCCCATACTGACTGTGATGTTGAATTGTGAATTTTTATAATTAAAATACGTCTGTTCAATTTTTTGACGTAACTTTTCTGCCAGTATTTTTGCTTGCTCTGAATTAGTAGTAGGTAACAAAAACAAATATTCTTCGCCTCCCCAACGTGCAATTGAATCTTGTTTTCTTAATTCTTTGGTGAATATTTTGCCCACCTTTTTTATAACCTCATCGCCTTTTTCATGTCCATATAAATCATTTATTTTCTTAAAGTAATCAATGTCACACATAATTAATGTTGTTGAGAGTTGACTTCGTTTGCTTCTGGCATACTCAAGAGCCAGGTTCTGCATCATACCGCGTCTATTTAACAGCCCCGATAACACGTCGTACATTGCCAGCTTTTCAAACTTCTTGCTTAGTTCACTAACACTTTGGTAAGAATTATGCCGAGCGGCTTCGTAAATGGCAAAAAGTAAACTAACGGTAATAAAGGAGTAGAGCAATCTAGATTTAAATTCAAAGGTATATTCCGTAGCTAATAAAATTGGGTCAGGGTAAAACAACTGAAAACTGATAAAAAGAATAAACAAACATAAATTGCGTAAGCCTTTATATAAGCCTCCAAAAAATAAAATAACTGGAGGAACCAAATAAATCCAAAGTGGGCCTGTGTTGTTTACCCCCCCAGAATAGACTAAGTAGATTATAAGTATGACAAGAGAAATCGATAACAAGTTGGCTGAGTATCTATAGGGAATTGAAAACCAGTTGTTTCTGAAAATTAAATGGGCATAAAAATAAATACCACTTTGAATAAGTAAAACCCAAGCTAATTCAAAGTCATTATTAACAAAGGAAGCAATCCCCATTATGAGTGTAATTGTGAATCCTAAGGTACTAAATATATTAGCAACAACTATTCTTTGAGTTGACTCTGGATCTTCTTTATTTGATAC
>NZ_JBPOFP010000147.1:0-9566 GCF_051252315.1 Paraglaciecola sp.
GTATATATATATACGAGTCAAATTCGATTAATGATCATTTAATTATAAAAAAGCCTCTGAAGTCAGAGGCTAAAATGGGCAGAAGTGCTTTAAGAAATGTAAGTTAATCTAAAATCACAGTATCAATGACATGAATAACACCATTGGTTGTGTAAATATCAGTAATAACTACTTTGGAGTCGCCAATCATGAGTGAACCCGACTCTGAGTCGATCATGACTTGTACTTCGTCTTCAGAAGCTGTGGTTAACATTTTTCCATTAGCTGCAAAGGCGTCGAGTGAACTGATACTTGCTCCACTAATGACATGAGTTAGAAGAACTGCTTTTAATTTATCAGTGTCGGCTAAAAGTGCTGTTAAATCATCAGAATTTATTTTTTCAAATGCTGCATTTGTCGGGGCAAATACTGTGAACGTGCTATCTTCGTCCGATAATGTGGAAACTAAGTCTGCGGCAGTTAACGCTGACACTAAAGTCGAAAAGTTATCAGGGTCTGCTAATGCGACTTCGACAATATTTTGAGTTGGAGTGCCCATCATAGCAGGTGGCATAAGGACATTATCAATCACATGAATGATACCATTCTCAGCCATAACATCAGCTGTACTGACTTTAGCTCCGTTAACAAATAAGGTTGAGTCCACAAAAGAAAGTGAGGCTTTGTCTCCATTTACCGTTTCAACCATGTTTTCTGCAGATTGTGCTACAGAAATTGCTCCATCTGACATAACTTTTCCAGCTACAACATGATAAGTTAAAATACTCGTTAACTGCTCTGTTGTTAAACTGTCTAGCGTGCCTTCAGGTAATTTTGCAAAAGCGTCATCGGTTGGGGCGAACACAGTAAAGTCACTATCGGTATCTGCTAAAGTGGCGTCTAACCCTGTCATCTGAAGAGCTGACACTAGCGTTTCAAAATTTCCATTTTCTACTGCTACATCCACTAAATTCATTGCTGGTTCTGGAATTGCCACATCACCGACAATGACCGCATCAATAACATGTATTACACCATTTGTTGTATAAATATCTTTGAGGACTATGTTTGCGCCACCAAACATTAACATATCTGTTTCGGCGTTTATGTTAACCGGTATCTGAGCCATAGAAGCTGTTTCAACGCTCATGCCGTTTAAAGAAAAGGCTGTTGTAGAATTAACTGAAGCGCCTGAAACAACATGCTGCAACAATATATTAGATAATACATCTGGATTATTTAACAGTGTGCCAATCGTTTCGTCACCGATTAATGCAAACGCGTCATCTGTAGGAGCAAAAACGGTAAACATAGCACTTTCATCACTTAGCACCATATCTAGGTCGGTAGCCTGTAGTGCCGCAACTAAAGTAGTGAAACTACCGTTTTCTACTGCCGTTTCAACAATATTTAAGCTTGGTTCTGCCATTGCAGCTGGAGGCAATAACACTGCATCAATAACATGAATAATGCCATTGTCGGTTTGAATGTCAGCCGTCACAACCGTCGCAGTGTTTATCAATAAATTTGCACCGTCGAGTGATAAACCTACGTCGCTTTCATTAACCATGGTTACCGTAGTACCGGCTAAACTAATCGCGGTAGTTGAGTCAACTTCACTGCCAATAACATGGTAAGTAAGAATGTTGCTTAGGGTGTCTGTGTCCTCTAGCAAGGCGTTTATCGTATCCTGGCCTAAAAGAGCGAATGCTTCATCGGTTGGAGCAAAAACAGTAAAGCTGCTATTGGTATCAGATAAAACTGTGTCTAAGTCAGTAGCTTGTAACGCAGCCACGAGAGTTGTAAAGTTTCCGTTGCTAACAGCCGCATCGACTATTGTCACCGGAGCCGGTTCTTGTTCAATTATCTCATTATCATCGTCACTACAAGCTTGCAAAAAAATCACACTGAAAAGAGATAAACTTAAAGTTTTAAAATATTTCACGATATATTCCTCGTTGTTAGGTACAGGAAAAGTTACGACGGTGATGTGATAATGGATCAATAAATAGTGCCTAAAAAAAATATATATTTATTAGTGATCTAAGCGAAAATAATGCCGTATTGTTTAGGTTGGATATTAAAGCTATTACGAGTCTAAATAATCTGGGCTCGGGATAAGCCGAGCCTATCAATAACGCTATTTTTGCGCCTAACGACGTTGGGTTTTCTAATAATAGCCATCTAGTGCGCACGAAAAGCCGCCTTGCTATACGATAAAAATTTCGTCATTGAGTTAGCTAAAAGTAATCGTTAGTAGGTGTTAATTTATAAGTGTATGAACCTTATCCAAAAACTGAACTTAGGCGACTCTTCTTATCCCGAGTTCAGGTTAAATATTAGTTTTAGATTGAGGGGAATGAGTTTCTTAGCGTTTTATTTAATGTGTCTTCTGACACTATTTTGATGTAAACATGAGAGCTGAAAATAAGATGATCTTTGACTATGACCATCTTGTAATCTAAATATGAATTTTGATGTTGAGATAAGCCGAGAAGTCTATTTATAAGCAGGATTGTTTTTGATTTTGTTTATCAAAAAATATTGTGATCTCAGCAACCTGAACCCCAAATTTTGACATAGATGTTTTATTCATGACTCTATGTTCGTCAATTTGATACATCCAATCATCCATAGTCACTAAATACGTGTCACCGTCTAAACTGAGCAAAAGCTCATATTGAAATTGAAAGGCAAATCCTTGATGCACACCAATTGCGGCATTAGCTACATCTTCAGCAGTACCTTTATAAGTGCCATCAAATTGTTTTACCAGGTCCCAGTTTCGATAGGTGATTTCTCCATCATCAAAATAGAACTTTTCAGCTAATACCCCTTTATTTTCCTGCCAAGTTCCTAGTATTTCTACACAAAATCTCCTTTTAACCTGTTGAGAATAGTCTTGTAGGATCCCCCAAGCGACAATGTTGCCATCAAAATATTGCTTGATATCAAATGCCTCTGCTGTCTTAGGGTAGTTACTTATCTTGGTTGAGCAGCTAGATAAGAAAATCACGAGGGATAAGATTAGTACTTTTTTGGGGAAACTATTCATTTGAGGGGATTCCTAATAATTCGTTTCTTAATTTTGGTTGACTTGTTTTTGGAGACAGCCAGATGTCTAAAAACATTTGACTAAACTCTTTGCCTGGAACAAGTCCTATTTGGGCGTTATTAAAATAAAAGAATGATTGCTCGTTTTGAACTAATAGAGCTAATTTATCTCCCGATTTAATATCAGGCCAAATGCTTCTTAATGGGGAAATAAAGGCTTGGTAGGAAGTTTCTGAATACTCTAAGTGCTGCCATTGTTGGATAGTTCTTTGTATTAAATCTTCAGCGGTGATGTCTTTCAGATATTCAATTTCAAATACTAATGGTGACGAAGTATTAATGTCGCTATATCGTCCGGTTTTAGTATATAAAGTGCTGTTATAAATATCCCAAAATAAAACACTAAATTGAGTTTTCCCAACTTGTTGATACTGTAATTCAGCTAAGTCTTTAGGGAGTTTTTTCAGAATGTTTTGATTATCTGAGTTGGCGTGAACTAATGTGCAACTCATTGAAATTATTAAGAGTGTTATGCTTAAAACGTTATACACGATAATTCTCCTGGGCTTCAAATCGTTTTTGAAGTGCAAATATACCTATCATTAATACGCCCCATATCAATCCAATAATTAGAAAAGTATTCACCTGGCTATAGCCAAGTTCAATAGGCGATAAAGATGCCCCTCCCAAATAACTTAATGGTGCGGTACAAAAACCAACAACAAATTGCAAAACGTATGAATGTTTTAAGAACTGAAGACTGTGCCTGATTGTGGATGTAAATACTGCCCATAACATTATGAACCACAATGGAATAATGACATGATCTTCGATTATTAAAATACCCACATTTAGCAATGTAGAGTCAATTAAGGTGCCTAGTAATGTCACAGATAAGATTAATTTGGCTTCGACTTTACGTGAATCACAAGCATAGAGGTGGAAGGCTAACCAAACTGCGGTAACCGGAATAAACCAATGGCCAAATAGTATTAGGCCAAACCAAGACAAGTTAAATCCAATGATATTAAGCAATTTTTTTATTCTTCATTAATTTATATTCAGTTATACGTTCTATGCTGACATTTGGATTAGTTCTTGGAAAATAAGTAATAACAGTAAATCAAATTGTGACAAAACAGGTGTTGTAAGAAATCTTAAGCTAATGATTATATTGCTAAATATAATTAACGAATTGTGTTTATTGGTAATCTTAAAATTGATTTTTGAATATTGTAATTAGCCTAGGTAAAGTAGGTGAAACGAATCAAGTAAGGGATATCAGGTTAATGAGCAAAGACGATAGTTTGAACGGTAACAAAGAGCAGTTGTCTAGAAGACACTTTGTTAAAAGTTTAACAGCTGGCACAGTTGGGCTTATGGCCACGAGTTTGGCGAGTAAAGCTCAAGACGCCAGTCGTTATCTACCCGGCGCTGCCCCGGTCCGTTATCCTGAGCCTGATGTCATTGCCTTAGATAAACGTTTTACTTACAAGGTAGGTAATGCTGCTATTGAACGTATTTATACTGGTGGCCGTTGGGTAGAAGGCCCAGCTTGGAATGCTGTGGGTCGCTATTTACTTTGGAGTGATATTCCCGCAGACGAACAACTAAGGTACATAGAAGAAGATAATCATGTATCTCGTAATTTCCGTAAGCCTTCTGGCAATAGCAATGGAAATACCTTTGATTTTCAAGGGCGGCAAGTATCTTGTGAGCACTTAGCCCGTCGAGTCGTAAGGTATGAACATGACGGAAGTCTGACGGTATTAACCGATTCTTTTGGTGGTAAATCTTATAACGCTCCTAACGATGTGGTTGTAAATCCGCTAGATGACAGTATTTGGTTTACTGATCCCGGTTATGGTTCATTAGGCTGGTATGAAGGAACTAAGGCAAATACGGGATCGTCACAGCCTTATCAAAAAGAGGCGATTTATCGTATCGATGGCCAAACTGGAAAAGTCACTAAACTAACCGATGACTTGGTTAAACCAAATGGTTTATGTTTTTCTGCGGATTATAAAAAGCTTTATGCAGCCGACTCAGGTGCTGATACTAGTTTGATCAGAGTATGGGATATAGATGGTACCAAAGTACGAAACGGTAAAACTTTTTGTACTATGGAATATGATGGTAAAAAAGGTGGGGCAGACGGTATCCGTGCGGATATTCATGGCAATATTTGGTCAAGTGCTGGTTGGGCTGGTGAAGGGTTTGATGGAGTACATATTTTTGCTCCAAACGGAGATCGTATTGGGTTAATCAAGCTACCTGAAATTTGTTCTAACTTGTGTTTTGGCGGTGAGCATCGTAATCGTTTATTTATGACGGCCAGCCAATCGGTATATTCTGTTTACGTGGGTACGCAGGGCGCGCACATTACCTAACGTCTTGTTTCAAAATGTTTTTGTTGTAATTCATGAGTTAGTAAAACCTTAAGGTTTTACTAACTCATTTTATAATATTTAACCTTAACATTAGTGCTCTAGACTGCTTTCGATTGTGTCGCTAGAGTGGCGGTTACTTTTCGTATTTACGTTCTACTTTTGCCAATAACGCTTCGTCTTCAATTTCTAGTATGACTTTACGTTCAAGAATAATACGACCATTTACCTGTGAGCTACCGTCTATTTTTAATGTTGGTAAAGAGCTCTCTTTGTTTTTCCACCAAGAACTCTTGTTGTTATTTTCGTAAACAATATCGCCTTCAACTATACTGTTATTTAAAAGTATTATGTCGCCATTAACTGTTTTTAACTCGTCCCCAACTGAAGTGCCATTTAGCTTGATGTCTCCATTAACAGTCGATACATCTTTACCTACAGTTGAGTTTGCTCTCAAATGAATGCCGCCATTTACCGTACTTAGGTCTTTTTCAACTGTAAGTTCTGACTTGGCTTCTATACCGCCGTTCACCGTTGAAGCTCGCTTAATTGATACTCTGTGACCGATTTCGATACCGCCGTTCACCGTCTCGACATTTTTTGCAATCACACCGTCCGCTAAATCAATACCACCATTAACTGAAGACAAGTTTTTTACTTGTTGGTTTTCTTTAATATCTATTCCACCGAATACGGTATCGTGAGAGCTATGGTGTTTGTTTGCTTTATGATGGTTATTGTTATCATTTTCATGTGCACCAACGTGAATAATACATCCAGTCGTGCTAAGTAAAGAAGCAACGATAACAGCGCTAAGTGTGAGTCGAGAATGTTTCATAAAATTCCTTGTATAAATTTATATTTATTGTGTAGATTGTGTTTACAAGCTTTAAACAGCATGCAACATGCCAGTTTGTAAATGGTTGAAATCAATAGCATTTTAAAACCTGATGTAAATTAGTCGCATAAAAATCATTAAAGGTTGGCGAAAAGAACAATTATTTAGTTAATTTATTAAGTTGAGTTTTATTAGTAGTTAAATAGATGTGCAAAAAGGAAGGAGATATCAAGCTTGTTAAATACTCAACAATTGAAAAATTACCATTCGAAAGGTTTTGCGGTTTTGCCCGGATGTTTTTCTGATAGTGAAATGAATTTATTGAAACAAACTGCCGAACACATTGTTGAAAGGTTTGATCCTGATTCAACACGCGCGGTATTTTCTACCCAAGACCAAAGTAAAAGTCGAGATGAATACTTTTTGTCGTCGGGAGACAAGGTTCGCTGTTTCTTTGAAGAAGATGCCTTTGATTTACAAGGCACTTTAACTCAAGAGAAATCGTTGAGCATTAATAAAATTGGTCATGCATTGCATTACTTAGTACCTGAGTTTAGAGATTTTAGTCAAAGTGAAAAAATTAAAAATATAGCACTACAGCTTGGCAGTATTTCTCCACAAATTCGCCAGTCTATGTATATTTTCAAACAGCCTAAAATAGGCGGTGTTATACGATGGCATCAAGATGCGACCTATTTTTATACTCAACCTATTTCTGTTATTACATTTTGGGTAGCTGTAGAAGATGCGACTTTAGAAAATGGTTGTTTACAAGTGCAATCCGATGGAGAGCCATATCCGTTAAAAGAGCAGTTTTTACGATATGAGGATGATAGTACGGAATTAAAAACGTTAAGTGATAGACCTTGGCCAAAGGATGAAAGTGCTCAAGCTCTGGAAGTAAAAAAGGGCACATTAGTCGTGTTTAATGGTTTATTACCTCATTTTAGCGCACCAAATTTATCAAATAAATCAAGACATGCTTATACGTTACACATTACGTGTGGAGAAACTGAGTATTCTAAACAGAATTGGTTACAGTCTGCTCCTATTGGTTGGTCATAACCTAACTACTTTATGTTTTGTATCGGTTAATTAGTACATTTAATGTATGATCTTTAATTAGTTGTGAATAAGGTAAGTGGGAGTAGAAAAAGGTGTACGAATTAAAGGCATTCAGTTTAAAAGGCCTGGTATCAGATGAGGAGTGGCAGACTCGTATCGACTTAGCCGCTTGTTATCGATTGGTTGCCGATGCCAGATGGGGCGATTTAATTTATACCCATATTTCGGCTAGAGTGCCAAATACAGATCACTATTTAGTTAACGCCTTTGGATTGGCTTTTGATGAAGTCACCGCTTCTAATTTAGTTAAGGTTGATTTACAAGGTAATGTGCTAGATGGCTCGCCTTATCAAATAAACCCGGCCGGCTTTACCATTCATAGTGCTATACATGAAGTTAGGCATGATGCTAAATGTGTCATTCATTTACACACTAAGGCAACGATTGGTGTGGCAAGTATTGAAGGCGGTTTAAAACCATGGAGTCAATACGCCATGTTTTCGTTATCCTCATTAAGTTATCACGCCTATGAAGGACTCGCTGTAGACGAAAGTGAAAAGGCCCGGCTACAGCAGGATTTAGGTGAAACCAATCATATGTTATTGCACAACCATGGGGGCTTAACTTTAGGGCCTACAGTTGGTGATGCGTTTATGCGCTTTTATGATTTACAGCGAGCTTGTGAGATTCAGATGGATTTATTGCAAGCAGGCCAACCAATTATCGAAATACCGCAATCCATAGTTGATGGTATTTATGCACAAGCAAATGTAGTCCACAGTGGAGAAACGGGTGGCCAAAAAGCTTGGCCTTCTATGTTAAGGCGTGCTTATAACCTAGACCCTCGTTTTTGCGAGTAATTATCTTCTTTTTAACGAACATCGAAAAATAAACAAATTAAGCAGGAAAATTAAATGAAAATTAATCGTGTTGAGATCTTCGACATCCATTGTCCTAAACGACCACCTTGGAACCCTATATTTATTCGCATTCATACTGATGAAGGTATTTCTGGTGTGGGCGAGGCAGGTCTTGCTTATGATTTAGGTCATAGCGCTGCTGCACACATGATTAAAGAAATTGCTGAAGCCATGTTAATTGGCTTTAACCCTATGAACACCGAATTGTTATGGTCACGTATGTTACGTGAAAGTTTTTGGGGTTTAGGTGGCGGTCCAGTTTTGTATGCTGCAATGAGTGCTATCGATACCGCACTTTGGGATATAAAAGGTAAAGCTTTTGGTGTACCTGTTTATCAACTGTTGGGTGGCAAAACCAACGGTAAACTCAGAACCTACGCTAGCCAACTTCAGTTTGACTGGGATAAAGAGTGTACTAAATTGACTCAACCTGAGCAGTATGCTGAAGCCGCATTAAAAGCAGTAGCCGAAGGATATGACGCTGTAAAAGTCGATCCTATTGTATATGACAAGGATGGTAACTCATCCTTTGATCGCACTAAGTTATTTACTAAACCACAAATGAGATTATTTGGCGACCGTCTGCGTGCAATCCGCACAGCAGTAGGTGCCGATGTAGACATAATATTTGAGTCTCACTCATTAATGGGAGCTGCTTCTGCTATTCAGATGGGGGAAGTTATCGAAGAAGTGGGCTGCATGATGTACGAAGAACCTGTGAATTACTTAAACTCTGCGGTACATAAAAAAGTAGCAGAGAATGTCCGAGTTCCTATTGCGGGGGGAGAGCGACTCTACCACCGTTGGGATGTGCGTCCATACTTTGAAGATCAAAGTATCGATGTATTACAACCAGATGTTGGTTTATGTGGTGGTTTCACTGAAACAAAGAAAGTATGTGATTATGCAGACGTATACGATATTCGAGTACAAGCTCATGTATGTGGAGGGCCTGTTGCTACAGCTGCAAGCCTACATTTAGAAACAGCTATTCCAAATTTCCTAATTCATGAACACCATACTTATGCCATTAAAGAGTGGAATAGAGAGTTATGTATACAAGATCCTCAACCTGTTAATGGTTTCTTTGAGGTATCCGAAGAACCGGGTATTGGTATCGAACTCAATGATGAATTGGTATATCGCTCACCGAATATGGAAGTTAAATAACAGTCAGTTCGAATATTGTTCATTAAAAGGCCCGAAAGGGCCTTTTTGTTTATAAATTCAGCAGTCAGTAAATTAATTTAAAAAAGGAGTTGCAGTGGATGAAGTTATGTCTATAATGCGCACCTCGCTTCGGGGAGTCACTTAAAACGGCTT
>NZ_JBPOFP010000148.1:0-9364 GCF_051252315.1 Paraglaciecola sp.
AGCTAGGTAATACGTGGCTATAAGAGGTGGACGCTTCGCCAGCAATATTGCCATTATTACTAAAGGCAATGTCCTCAGCTTTTAAGTAACAACCTAACGATTTAGTAATCTCTTGAGGTGGTGCCTCTGGATCTTCACTTTCTTCTCTGTCTTTACATATGAGTAAAGTATCATCCATACTTGGGTACGCTTCACCGCCGCTACTATATACCTCTGTTTCGACGTAGCGTATACCTAAGTTACCGCTTAGTTGCTTACCGAATAGTGTGAAATCGTCGCCACCAAAATCAATTTGTACATAGGCGGCTTTGCTTTCTTCTGATATATCAATCATTTCTACTGGTGTGAAACAGCCACCGTCTACTTCAATTGAGCGATTACCTAAACCTGAACAAATAGGCTCCCATGCACTCGTTGGTGCTCCAATAGTGCTAGCTCCCATAGTATTACGCCAGTTTTGCATAGCAACGGGGTCTGGCACTACAAATAAATTCATACCATCGGCAGTAGTAAAGTCACCATAGGTTGATTCCCATTCTTTTATTTCCCATGATTGAGGGAAGCCATTGAATGTATAAGGATTACCATTGAACTCACCCGTTGTAGGTGCGCTATCAAGGTTATAAAAAGGAGCGGTGTTATCTGACCAGGTATTGACTACACTGGCCCAGTTAAAGCCATTGTTTACTTGTTGTTCGCGGTCGGCATAACGTACACCGAATTTTACCCTTTCAACTACTTCATTGTAGACATCAAACACTATGTCAGCACGTGCTGCCAACTCAGTGCCTTCACTGTCTCCGTACATATCCATAATATTATCTAGGCGATAACTATTAGGGTTTGCGTAAATACCTTGGCCTGAATCAAGCAAATTCACATTGGTTGGTTCATGGAATACGAGTTTTATTTCATCGCCAGTCAAATCAACATCTGGATCTGTGTAGCTAGATAAGGTTGTTGTAAGGCTATACCAATCTTCTGTTGATTCAACGTACTGCAGGTCAAAATTGGTATGTATTTCGTCAGTAAGATGCCACTTAAAGTTAAGGCCGTAGTCTTCTGTTATATTATTTCGGGTAGAAAAACCACCGTTTGTTGTCATGCCAGTTCCCGTGTAATCAACGGGGTCACATCCTGCCCAAGCTCCTGCACAGTTATTAAGTAGGGCTTGGCCTTCAGAGTTCATTGCTCTTAGTGCGGAAGCTGCGTTATCTTTACCCCTCCATGTAGAAGGCGCTACTAAACGACCTGTTTGAAAAAAACCTCTTTCGTCAAAAGTGAAGGGGTCTGTCCCATCAGCGGCAGCAGGAATTTTGTCGCTGCCATCGCCTGTAGGTGTTGCTTCTAACAGTAAACTTTTTTGAAAGAAGGGGTTTCCTAAACCTGCAGAAATACCGCTTTGCGCTCTATCTTGGTCTTTTTCAGAACGGTTATATTGCAATGTTACCAGCTTATCAGCTTCGTTACTTTGCCACTGAGCAGCAAGTGACGCACCGAGACGTGTTCTTGAATATAAATCATCACTGGCGTTAAAGTTGTCAGGAATATAATGAAGTTCATCTTCATTATCACCATAAACACCGCGGTATTTAATCATTCGACTTACACGTGAGGTTTGTGCCGTAGCGTCGACTTTGGAATAAGCCATATTGGCCATAAAACCAAATTCACCTACATCGGTATTCATACGAGTAGTGTAAATACCTGAAATTTCAGGTGTTGTGGACTCTGATAAGTCGCTATAGTTTCCACGAACGGTTAATACCTTGTAATCGTTTTCACTATCAAACGGCAAACGAGTTTTTAAGTTGATTAAACCGGCAATTCCGCCTTCTATTAGCTCAGCTGTTTGGCTTTTATATACATCGACTCCGCCCATTAATTCAGGTGATACATCACCCCAACTGAGACCTCGACTAGAGTTGGCGCTAAAAGAATCACGGCCGTTAAATTCACTTCGAACAAAACCTAGACCACGAACAAGAACGCCTGATGGTTCAACAGAGAATGCTTTGGTATCGGTACGAGAACCAAACCTTTCTACGGTAATACCAGGCACACGTTGTAGTGCTTCGGCTACAGATTTATCAGGGAAATCACCGATATCTTCAGCGGTTATTGAGTCAATAACCGTATTTGCATGACGTTTTAAATGTTGCGCAGCCGAGATGTTTGAGCGCATGCCTTTTACTTCAATAACTTCTGTTTCGTCAGTTTCTTTAGCGTCTTTATTGTCAGTTTCTTGAGAGTAGGTGATCCCTGAGTATGCTGTGCAAAGTGCACTCATAATCAGTAATGATGATCGTGATTTTTTAAATATAATATTTAATGGTTTTTTCTTAGTATGTGGTTTCACCGCTATTTCCTTCATTTCAGAATTTGGCTTGTTGCACTTGCCTAGCGGGTAACTGTTTAAGTGCATACCTATTTTTCTTAAATCTGTGATTGCATACTTGCAATTCAAAGTGCGAGTGTGAAATTTTCAGTGCTGAAATTTTCGCCTACTAAAATAAAGCAGAAGCATGCTGAGAAGATGTGAAACTGTATTGAACTTTACTTAAAAGGTCTCAATGTTTGAATTTGCGACAACTTGATACAATATTATTAATTTATTGTTAAATTGGTGTGTTGTTTTTGGGTGTAAGAAGGGCAGGGGGATTGTGACGATTGTATCAAGGTGTCGTAATCGAATACTCTGATACAGCTAGTGAAATATTCATTGAACCTCAATATAGCTTGTATGTTTTAATAACTAAAAATTAACAATTGGCCCGTTTGTGAAATATTCTACGATTTATTTATTTTTCTTATTTGTTGCTTTAGCAACGGCTCTTCATTCTCCTGCCATCTTTGCTGGATCTAAGGTGACTTTGCCCAATATCGTGCTCATTGTGACGGATGATCAAGGCTGGGGTGACCTGAGTTTTAACGGCAACCCGGTTTTACAAACCCCACATATTGATAGTTTAGCTATTCAAGGCGTGAGTTTTGAGCGATTTTACGTTAATCCTGTGTGTTCATCTACAAGAGCGGCTTTAATGACAGGTCGTTATTATGCGCGTACTGGTGTTTTTTCTGTGACCCGTGGGGGCGAAAAAATGCGTGAAAGCGAGATTACCCTAGCAGAAATGTTAAAAGAAAAAGGCTACCGTACAGGCTTGTTTGGTAAATGGCATAACGGTTCCCAGTATCCACATGACCCTAATGGACAAGGGTTTGATGAGTCATTCGGTGTAGTCGACGGACATCAAACCTTATATTTTGATCCCATGTTAGTTGCCAATGGTAAGCCATACCAAGGCAAAGGTTATATAGCCGATATCACTACAAATGCTGCTATTCAGTTTATTCAAAACGCCAAGTCCCAGCCGTTTTTTGCGTATATCCCCTTTAATACTCCTCATAGTCCTTTTGAAGTTCCGCAAAAATATTTTGATAAATATAAAAAAATGGGCCAGTCCGATTTAAATGCCTCAGTGTATGGCATGATGGAAAATGTTGACGATAACGTGGGACGAATTTTAGCTAAGGTAAAGGAGTTAAACTTAGCCCAAGATACTATTGTGCTTTATATGTCAGATAATGGCCCTGCTTTTCCCAATAAAACACCTAGGTTTAATGGTGGGCTAAAAGGCAGTAAAGGCAAGGTAGATGAAGGTGGAGTTCGGTCACCATTTTTTGTGCATTGGCCGAATAAAATAACCGGCGGCAGAACCATTTCTACGATCGCTCAGCACATAGATGTAGTACCTACATTAATGTCTATTGTTGGCGGCGAATTACCTACTGATAGGAAGATTGATGGTGTGGATATTTCTCCATTGCTTTTTGACACTTTAGGTGAAAAGCCGTGGCCTAAAAGAAGTCTTTTTGTGAATCAATTTAAAAATATTAGAAAGGTAGATGAACAAGCCATTAATGCAGCTCCAGGTGCAGTACGGACGCAAGATTGGTTGGCGACTTATCAAAGGAACGGTAAGTGGGATCTTTATAATATGCAAACCGATGAGTTGCAAAAGTTCGATTTGAGCAAAAAGCATCCGCTAATTTTGACTGAACTTAAAAAACAATATTTTGAATTTTTTAAGGATGTAACCCAAGTGAAGTATGAATTTATTCCCACTGAGGTTGGTCATGAAGGTTATGACACAGTTAATTTTCCTGCTCATGACAGTTTAATTAAAGGCGATGATGTGGCTTATGCTCATGAGTGGGGGTGGTCTCACGACTGGATAAGCCTAACTCATAGCGATAACACTGGAGAAATTAATTGGCCAGCAAAAGTGGTGACTAAAGGGAAGTATCGAGTGTCACTTAAATATGCTGCGGAGTCATTTGTAAAGGTCACAGGACAAATAAGAATGTTAGGCCAATCCTACCCAATATCCATCACCTTAGATAAATATTCCACTCAGATAGACAAAGGTAATAGACTTTATTATACCAACGAAGCGCCAGAACTCACGTGGGCAACTATGACCTTAGGAGTGTTTGAACTCACACCCAGTAGCGCCGAAATTGGATTAGAACTTAACTCTGTTTTGATGGAGGACATTCAAAACAAGTTATTGATTAAAGGTGTAGAGATTACAAAGTTATAAAATGTTGGGTAATAATTTTACCTCGGCGAGAGCTTTTTTCCTTTATCGAACCGTCAGATCAGGATGGGGGCAAATTAGAGCAAGCTAAAAATGCCCATTGTGATTGACCTAGAATTCGGGTTAACTATTTTCTACTGGTGAGGTTAATACGTAACCTCCGCCCCACACTGTTTTAATGATTTTGGGCTCACTTGGATCTATTTCGACTTTTCGCCTTAAGCGGCTAATTAGGTTATCGATACTCCTGTCAAAGGCTTTTGCTTCACGGCCATGGGTTAGATCTAATAGTTGATCTCTGGTTAAAACAATTTGTGGACGTTGCAAAAATGCTTGGAGTAATCTGAATTCGGCAGCACTTAATGCAATGGCTAAATTATCTTGGCCTACTAATTCTCTTTGATGAACATCAAGTCGCCAACAGTCAAAAGTTGTGGAAGATATTTCTTTATCTAGTTGGTTGGTTTGGGTAGGTTCACTGTGACTGCGTCTAAGCACGGCTTTTAATCTGGCTAACAACACTCTTGGATTAAAAGGTTTTGATATGTAATCGTCGGCACCCATTTCGAGGCCAACTATTTTGTCGGAATCATCGGATAGAGCAGTAAGTAAAATGACTGGGATTTTATATTTATCCTGTACATATCGGCACAAGGTTAATCCGTCTTCACCAGGCATCATTATATCAAGCAAAATAAGATCAATTGCGCCTGTTTCAAGGACTGCACGCATGGTTTTTCCATCTACAGCTGTGCTGATCCGCAAACCATGGTCGCTTAAATAACGTTTAAGTGATTGAATAATATCAGGGTTATCATCAACAATAAGCACGTGGGTCAAAACATTGTTCTCCTAAAACAGCACACATCTACACTATAACCAATTGTTCCGCTTTTTAAGATTATTATCCAAATATTAATGTATCAAGTTGTCGCAGAAACAAATGCTTGGTGGCTTTGATATAAAAAATTTTCAACGGCATAATAATAATATCTAAAACAAAATGAGCCGTTACCCAATGAACGAAGATATTCACTACCTGGCAAAAATGTTAGGTGAAAAATTACTTGATAAAGATTGGACGATCAGCTGTGCCGAGTCTTGCACGGGTGGGGGAATCGGCTATGCCATCACTTGCATAGCAGGCAGTTCTGCTTGGTTTAATCGAGGCTTTATTACTTATTCTAATGAAGCTAAACAATCCTTGTTGGATGTTAAAGCCGATACATTGAATACTTACGGGGCTGTATCTGAGCAAACTGTTGCCGAAATGGCTGTGGGAGCGGCAACTAAAGCACAGTCCAATATTAGCATTTCGGTTAGTGGTATTGCGGGACCGGATGGTGGAACAATAGATAAACCTGTAGGTACTGTATGGTTTGGTTTCTTTTTTAATGGTGAAGTGATTAAAATTAAGCAACATTTTAATGGTAATAGGGATGCTGTTAGGATCAAAGCAATAGAATTTTCTCTATCTAACATTTTGAAATTGTTAAGAAAATAGTACTTAAGGCCTTATTGACAAAAGAAAATTTTAAAATCCCACTTGCAACTGTATAACCATACAGTATACTTCTGCCATAACTACTGTATGACTGAGTTGTTTGCCATGTAGCTAAACACTCTATTAATTACCACAAAGGACATTCCTATGGATGACAATAAAAGCAAGGCACTTAGTGCAGCCTTAGGCCAAATCGAAAAACAATTTGGTAAAGGTTCTATCATGAAATTAGGTGATAACAAGACGATGGATGTAGAAACTATTTCTACAGGGTCTTTGATGCTGGATGTTGCTCTAGGTGCGGGTGGATTTCCAATGGGCAGGATTGTTGAGATATACGGTCCTGAATCCAGTGGTAAAACAACGCTTACTTTAGAAGTGATTGCAGAAGCACAACGTAACGGTAAAGTTTGTGCCTTTGTGGATGCCGAACATGCTTTAGATCCTATTTATGCGGCTAAGTTAGGCGTAGATGTAAATGAATTATTAGTGTCTCAACCTGATACTGGTGAACAAGCGTTGGAAATTTGTGACATGTTAACCCGTTCAGGTGCGGTTGACGTGATAGTTGTGGATTCGGTAGCAGCCCTAACACCTAAAGCTGAAATTGAAGGTGACATGGGGGATTCTCATATGGGCCTTCAAGCTCGTATGTTGTCACAAGCTATGCGTAAATTGACTGGTAATTTGAAGCAGTCGAACACTATGATGATTTTCATCAACCAAATTAGAATGAAGATTGGGGTGATGTTTGGCTCTCCTGAAACCACTACAGGTGGTAATGCACTTAAGTTTTACGCTTCTGTTCGTGTAGATATTCGTCGTATTGGTGCTGTGAAAGAAGGCGATGAGATTGTTGGTAACGAAACTCGCGTTAAAGTCGTCAAAAATAAAATTGCCCCACCATTTAAACAGGCTGAATTCCAAATTATGTATGGTCAAGGTATTAACCGCGATGGTGAGTTGATTGATTTGGGTGTTAAACATGGCATGGTGAATAAAGCAGGTGCTTGGTACAGCTACGGTGATGATCGAATTGGTCAAGGTAAAGCTAATGCAACTAAGTATTTAAAGGAGCATCCTGAAACTCGTGATGAGTTAAATAAAAGGTTAAGGGATATGTTGCTTACTTCAACTGTTGAGCCAGAAGAAACAGAAAAAGAAAGCTAAAATAATTAACGGTATAGTTTCTATGGCTATACCGTTTTGCCCTACTAAAACCTAGGTAAACTAAGCAGTTAGGGAGAAATAGCACTATTTAAGAGGCGCAGCCTATCCAGAATTCGGGTTAATTAGGCTTTTCATAACTTGCATACCATTGAATAAGGTCATCGGCTTTTAGTGGCCGAGATAAGTAGTATCCTTGAGCATAATCACAGTTGAACTTATTGAGCAGATCTAGGCTAGGCCTATTCTCAACACCCTCTGCAATCACCCTTAAACCTAATTTATGACCAAGTGAAATAGTAGATGAAACTATATCTTGATCGGCTTGGTTTTGATCTAAGGTTAAAATAAAACACTTATCAATTTTTAATTCATCTACGGGCAAGTTTTTCAATTTTGCCAACGAAGATTGGCCAATCCCATAGTCATCTACCGATATTTCAAACCCTAATGACTTTAGATGAGTGAGTCTGGAAATGACTAACTGTTCATTCTCGGCTAAATCTCTTTCGGTCAATTCTAGCGTGATCTGTGTAGGTGATACTCCATAATCTTTTATTGTATCTAATAGGTAATCTACGAATAAGCTATCTTGTATATCTTGGGCAGACAAATTAATTGATACGGTAAAGTTATGTCCATTTTTATTCCACACTGAAATCTGTTTTACCACATGTAATATTACCCAGCGGGTAAGGGTAACAATGAGTCCTGCTTGTTCAGCTAGCCCTACAAATAACTCTGGATTAACGAAATCCCCCTTTTTGTTTATCCAGCGGATCAAGGCTTCTACTTTATCAACTTGATTAGTTCTAATATTTAATTTAGGTTGATAATTTAAAAATAGCGGCCCTTCTTTCGACTCTAATGCGAGTTTAAGTTCTTCTATAAGATTTAATTTATATAGATAGGCCTCATCTTCACCATCTTGATAGTATCGAACAACACTATGTTCTGCATCAGCAGCTGTAACGGCCATGGAAACGCGTCGAATTAGACGCTCTGCATCCGTTCCATGTTGAATTGAATTTGTTAGGCCATAATAAAGGTGTAGGTTAATCTCTATTTCATTTACAGAATAAGACTGTTCAAGACTAGCTTGCAAAGATTCAATAAGTTCGCTGATAAGTTCTATATTATTGATAGTTATTGAAAGTAAAAATTGGTCGGAGCCTATGCGTGCGGCAGCACCTTGGGCTTTATGTTGAGTGTTTAGCTGATTTATATATTGAGTAAGACGTGCAGCTATTTCCTTGAGTATTGCATCGCCATTTGAGATACCTATTGTGTCATTTAAGCTTTTAAACCCTTTGATATTGAATGCCACTAGCACTAGGTGTTTTTGTTGAACAAGTGAATTTGAAATTTGGCTTAGTATGGTGTTGCGATTATACAGGCCCGTCAAAATATCGTGTTCAGCTTGAAAGGTAATTTCAGCTTCTCTATGTTCAATGGCTGAGCCCATTACAGAAAAACCTTGGTATAACTCGGAAAATTCTATCGGTAGGTTTTGCTTTAATTTAGGGACTTTTAGTTTTCCGCCAGCAATTTTTTCGGTTAGACCCATTAATATATTAAGTGGATTTGAAACCCTGTGTGACAACATTCTAGAAAGTGCAATGGCAACAACAATAATAATCAGGCCAATTAATATAGTTGCACTGATTAAGCGATTTAGATCTCTATTAATATTTACGAGAGAGGAAGATAGAATTGCGGTGACTTCTGAAGAATCAGCGAACTTCACCGACTGATGATAATAGTCTGAATTTGAGAATAACAAATTGGCTGACTGACTAAAGGAGTCGACGAGTGACAAGGAATCCAATTTTTGAGGTTCAAAACTAGAATTCAAAATGTGATTGTTAAGCATTAATGTCACATCAAGTGCAATTAACTCTTTCAGCTCTAGTAAGGTTTTGCGATCAAATTCAAAGCCTACTATAGCGTAAGCAATTACCCTAGGTGCCTTCACCGGTACAATGATCACCTGAAAAACTTTGTTATCGATACTGAGTATTTGGGCGTGCACATCCTTTAAAGGTAAGTCAGCAATACTTGAATCTAATAACTCAGTCGCGAAATTATGTTC
>NZ_JBPOFP010000149.1:0-9348 GCF_051252315.1 Paraglaciecola sp.
AGCGAAAAGAAACGTATCCGTAAGGATTTTGGCAAACGCCCACAGGTATTGGAAATACCGTATCTACTTTCAATCCAATTAGATTCTTTTAAGAAATTTATTGACCTAGATGTTGATGGTCAGCATGGTTTGGAAGCAGCATTTCGATCGGTTTTCCCTATCAAAAGTTACTCAGGTAACTCTGAATTACAATATGTTAGTTACCGTTTAGGTGCGCCAGTATTTGATGTTAAAGAATGTCAGATCCGTGGTGTTACATATTCTGCACCGTTGCGCGTAAAACTGCGTTTAGTGTTGTTCGATAGAGAAGCAGCACCTGGCACAGTTAAAGACATTAAAGAGCAAGAAGTATACATGGGTGAAATTCCACTCATGACAGATAACGGTACATTCGTTATCAATGGTACTGAGCGTGTTATTGTGTCGCAACTGCATCGTTCTCCAGGCGTGTTCTTCGATCACGATAAAGGGAAAACTCACTCATCAGGTAAAGTGTTATATAACGCGCGTGTTATTCCTTACCGTGGTTCGTGGTTAGACTTTGAATTTGACCCTAAAGATAATCTTTTTGTACGTATAGACAGACGTCGTAAATTACCAGCGACTATTATGTTACGTGCACTAGAAATGCCTACTGAAGAAATTCTAAGTTTGTTCTTTGAAACAAACCAAGTAAGAATTGAAGGTGAAAAATTCCTGTCTGATGTTGTACCAGATCGCCTACGTGGTGAAACTGCTCAGTTCGACATCTTAGACGCAAAGGGTAAAGTCTTAGTTGAAACTGGTCGTCGTATTTCTGCTCGCCATACGCGTGCTTTAGAAAAGGCCAAGATTACTGAATTAGAAGTGCCTGCAGAGTATTTGATTGGACGTGTATTTGCACGGGACTATATCAATGAAGAAACAGGTGAAGTAGTTGTTTCAGCAAATGATGAATTAACCTTAGAAAATTTGGCAGAGCTTGTTGAAGCAGGTGTAAATTCTTTTGATACACTTTATATCAACGAGCTAGATCACGGTGCTTATATTTCTAACACCTTACGTATCGATGGTTCTACTAACAAGCTTGAAGCTTTAGTAGAAATTTATCGTATGATGCGTCCAGGTGAGCCACCAACTAAAGATGCTGCTGAAACATTATTTACAAACTTGTTCTTCTCAGACGATAGATACGATCTGTCATCTGTTGGTCGAATGAAGTTTAACCGCCGAATTGGTCGTGAAGAATCTACAGGTGCTGGCACTTTAGACAAAGACGATATCGTTGCTGTAATGAAGCAATTAATAAAGATTCGTGACGGTAAAGACGATGTTGATGATATTGATCACTTAGGAAACCGTCGTATTCGTTCTGTTGGTGAAATGGCCGAAAACCAATTCCGTGTTGGTTTAGTACGTGTAGAACGTGCGGTTAAAGAACGTTTATCTTTAGGTGACCTTGATGCAATTATGCCTCAAGATCTTATCAATGCTAAACCTATCTCTGCTGCTGTAAAAGAGTTCTTTGGTTCAAGCCAATTATCTCAATTTATGGATCAGAACAATCCATTGTCAGAAGTTACGCACAAACGTCGTATTTCTGCTTTAGGTCCAGGCGGCTTGACTCGTGAACGTGCTGGCTTTGAGGTGCGAGATGTACACGCAACTCACTACGGTCGTTTATGTCCTATCGAAACGCCTGAAGGACCAAACATCGGTTTGATCAACTCTCTTTCGAGTTTTGCTCGTACTAATGATTTTGGTTTCTTAGAAACGCCTTATCGCAAGATTGTTGATGGTATGTTGACAGATGAAATCGACTACTTGTCAGCCATTGAAGAAGGCCAATATGCAATTGCACAGGCAAATGTAATATTGGATGACAATGGCAGATTGGCAGAAGATTTGATCCCATGTCGTCACAGAGGTGAAACTACTTTAATGTCTGTAGATGACATTAAATATATGGATGTTTCGCCACAACAAATTGTGTCAGTAGCAGCAAGTATTATCCCGTTCCTTGAACACGATGATGCTAACCGTGCATTGATGGGTGCAAACATGCAACGTCAAGCAGTACCTACGCTAATAGCTCAAAAGCCATTAGTTGGAACAGGTATGGAGAAAACCGTAGCGGTAGACTCAGGTGTAACTGTTGTTGCTAAACGTGGTGGTACAGTCGACTTTGTTGATGCAAGTCGTATTGTAATTAAAGTTAATGAAAATGAAACGACTGCTGGTGAAGCTGGTATCGACATTTATAACCTAACTAAATACACCCGTTCTAACCAAAATACTTGTATTAACCAAAAACCAACTTGTAATGTAGGCGAGCCTATTGTGGCTGGTGACGTATTAGCTGATGGTCCTTCTACCGATTTAGGTGAGTTGGCTCTAGGTCAAAATATGCGTATCGCATTCATGCCTTGGAATGGTTATAACTTCGAAGATTCAATCTTGATTTCTGAGCGCGTAGCGCAAGAAGACAGATTTACTTCTATCCACATTCAAGAGTTAAGCTGTATCGCTCGTGATACTAAGCTTGGTCCAGAAGAAATTAGTGCTGATATACCGAATGTTGGTGAGTCTGCGCTAGGTAAATTGGATGAATCTGGTGTGGTATATATCGGTGCTGAAGTGAAGGGCGGCGATATATTAGTAGGTAAAGTGACACCTAAGGGTGAAACACAACTTACACCAGAAGAAAAACTATTAAGAGCAATCTTTGGTGAAAAAGCATCTGACGTAAAAGATACTTCGTTACGTGTACCTAATAGTGTGCACGGTACAGTTATTGATGTTCAGGTGTTTACTCGTGACGGTGTTGAAAAAGACAAACGTGCACGTGAAATCGAAGATATGCAATTACGTGAAGTGAAGAAAGATCTAGGCGATGAATTTGGTATTCTTGCTGATGGTATTTTTGCACGAGCGACTAACTTATTAATAAAAGCTGGCGTAGAGCAAGCTAAATTAGATAGTACGCCACGTGAAAAATGGTTCGACATCTTATTAGATAATGAAGACCAGCAAACAGAGCTTGATCAAATTGCAGAGCAACATGCTGAAATCAAATCTGACTTCGACACTAAGTTTGAAATTAAACGTCGTAAAATCACTCAAGGTGATGATTTAGCGCCAGGTGTACTTAAAATAGTTAAGGTTTACCTAGCTGTTAAACGTCACATTCAACCAGGTGATAAAATGGCTGGTCGTCACGGTAACAAAGGTGTTATCTCAACGATCCAACCAGTAGAAGATATGCCATATGATGAAAACGGTACGCCGGTAGACATCGTATTAAACCCTCTAGGTGTTCCTTCGCGTATGAACATCGGTCAGATTTTAGAAACTCACTTAGGTATGGCTGCTAGCGGTATCGGTGTGAAGATTGACCGCATGCTTAAAGAGCACGAAGAAATGTCTAAGTTGCGTAACTTCCTTAAAGAAGTTTATAGCGCAGGTAAATCTCACCAAGACGTAGACATTGATAACTTTACTGATGATGAAGTGACACGTTTAGCTGACAATCTACGTGCCGGTGTGCCTATGGCTACACCAGTATTTGATGGTGCTACTGAAGCTGAAATCAAACACATGTTAACTTTGGCTGATATTCCTGAAAGTGGTCAAATTACTTTGTTTGACGGTCGTACAGGTCGCCCATTTGAGCGTCCAGTGACTGTAGGCTATATGTACATGCTTAAACTTAACCACTTGGTTGATGACAAAATGCATGCTCGTTCAACCGGTTCTTACAGCTTGGTTACTCAACAGCCGTTGGGTGGTAAAGCTCAGTTCGGTGGTCAGCGTTTCGGAGAGATGGAAGTATGGGCACTTGAAGCATATGGTGCTGCTTATACCTTGCAAGAAATGTTAACCGTTAAGTCTGATGACGTGAATGGCCGTACCAAAATGTATAAAAACATTGTGGATGGTGATCATCGTATGGAACCTGGTATGCCGGAATCTTTCAACGTATTGTTAAAAGAAATTCGTTCACTAGGTATCAACATCGAGCTAGAAGAGCAGTAAGCGCTTAACTGAGCTATACACAGGATGGTTCAGCACTTGTTAGTGCAAATGCTGAACCTTTGCAATTGACTCCGCTGGGAGAGAAATGTGAAAGATTTATTAAAGTTTCTTAAGCAACAACATAAGAGTGAAGAGTTCGATAATATTCGAATTGGTCTAGCATCACCGGAAATGATCCGGTCTTGGTCTTTTGGTGAAGTAAAGAAACCAGAAACAATTAATTACCGTACCTTTAAACCTGAACGTGATGGTTTATTCTGTGCTCGTATATTTGGGCCGGTTAAAGATTACGAATGTTTGTGTGGTAAATATAAGCGCCTTAAACACCGTGGTGTTATATGTGAAAAATGTGGGGTTGAAGTAACCTTAACTAAAGTACGTCGTGAGCGTATGGGCCACATTGAATTGGCAAGTCCAGTTGCACATATTTGGTTCTTAAAATCCTTGCCGTCTCGTATTGGTTTAATGTTAGACATGACCTTACGTGATATTGAGCGAGTGTTATATTTTGAATCATACGTGGTTTCAGAACCAGGTATGACAACGCTTGAGCGTAGCCAACTTCTTACAGAAGAAGAGTACTTGGATGCCCTTGAAGAACATGGTGACGAATTTGAAGCTAAGATGGGTGCAGAAGCAGTATTTGAATTGCTAAAAGCACTAGACGTTGATGCTGATGTTGTTGCTATGCGTGAAGAGTTACCAACCATTAACTCTGAAACTAAGCGTAAGAAAATTACTAAACGTTTGAAACTATTAGAATCTTTCCAATTGTCTGGTAACAAACCAGAGTGGATGATTTTAACAGTTCTTCCGGTATTACCACCTGATTTACGTCCATTGGTACCTCTAGATGGTGGTCGATTTGCTACGTCTGATTTGAACGATTTATATCGTCGTGTAATCAACCGTAACAACCGTCTTAAGCGTTTATTAGACTTAGCGGCACCAGACATTATCGTACGTAACGAAAAACGTATGTTACAAGAAGCGGTCGATGCGCTACTTGATAATGGTCGTCGTGGTCGTGCAATTACTGGCTCTAACAAACGTCCTCTTAAATCTTTGGCCGATATGATCAAAGGTAAGCAAGGTCGTTTCCGTCAGAACTTACTTGGTAAACGTGTTGATTATTCTGGTCGTTCTGTAATTACAGTTGGTCCTACACTACGTTTACATCAATGTGGTCTTCCTAAGAAGATGGCGCTTGAATTATTTAAGCCATTTATTTACGGAAAATTAGAAGGTCGTGGTTTAGCCACAACTATCAAAGCCGCTAAAAAATTAGTAGAACGTGAAGATCCGGAAGTATGGGATGTATTAGACGAAGTTATTCGTGAACATCCAGTATTACTTAACCGTGCTCCAACACTTCACAGACTAGGTATTCAAGCTTTTGAACCTACTCTAATCGAAGGTAAAGCTATTCAGTTACACCCTCTAGTATGTGCGGCTTATAACGCCGACTTCGATGGTGACCAAATGGCTGTTCACGTGCCGTTAACGATTGAAGCTCAGCTTGAATCTCGCGCTTTGATGATGTCTACCAACAACATCTTATCTCCAGCTAACGGTGAACCAATTATCGTTCCTTCTCAGGACGTTGTATTGGGCTTGTACTACATGACCCGTGACCGTGTAAATGGTCTTGGTGAAGGTATGGTTTTCACTAGTCCAAAAGAAGCTGAAAAAGCTTACCGTACAGGTAATGCTGAACTTCATGCTCGCGTAAAAGTACGTATCTCTGAATACGAGACTGACGCTGAAGGCAATAAAGTTGAAAAAATCACACTAACTGATACCACAGTTGGTCGTGCAATTTTCTCTGAGGTACTTCCTAAAGGTGTGCCATTTGAGATTATCAACACGCCTATGGGTAAAAAACAAATTTCTAAGTTATTGAACGTTTGTTATAGGACCTTAGGACTAAAAGATACAGTAATTGCTGCTGACCAAATCATGTATACAGGTTTCCACTACGCAATGATCGCGGGTGCATCTGTAGGTATTGACGACATGGTTATCCCAGATGATAAGAAAGACATCATCGAAGGTGCAGAAGCTGAAGTACGCGAAATCCAAGAACAATTCCAGTCAGGTCTTGTTACAGCGGGTGAGCGTTACAACAAAGTTATCGATATCTGGTCAAATGCAAACGAAAAAGTAGCCAAAGCCATGATGGAAAACTTGTCTTCAGAGACAGTTAAAAATCGTGATGGTGAAATGGAAGAACAGATTTCATTCAACTCTGTATTTATGATGGCCGACTCAGGCGCTCGTGGTAGCCCTGCACAGATTCGTCAATTAGCGGGTATGCGTGGTTTGATGGCGAAACCAGATGGTTCAATCATCGAAACTCCAATTACCGCTAACTTCCGTGAAGGTCTAAACGTACTTCAGTACTTTATATCTACTCACGGTGCTCGTAAAGGTTTGGCCGATACAGCATTGAAAACAGCTAACTCGGGTTACTTAACTCGTCGTTTGGTTGACGTTGCTCAAGATCTTATTATTAACAATGATGATTGTGGCACGTTCGAAGGTGTGAAAATGACACCTCTAATCGAAGGTGGCGACGTTGTTGAACCACTTCGTGAACGTGTACTAGGTCGTACAGTTGCCGAAGATGTATTAAAACCAGGCACTAAAGAAGTACTGGTAGAACGTAATGTTCTTCTAGACGAAGCTTTGGTTGATATGCTTGAAGTTAACTCTGTTGACCAAATACAGGTTCGTTCAGTAATCACTTGTGAAAATGATTTTGGTGTTTGTGCTAAATGTTACGGCCGTGATTTGGCTCGTGGACATATGGTTGGCCATGGTGAAGCTGTTGGTGTTATTGCAGCTCAATCAATCGGTGAACCTGGTACACAGTTAACCATGCGTACGTTCCACATTGGTGGTGCTGCATCTAGAGCATCTGCTGAAAATAGCGTTCAAGTTAAAACAACAGGTACTTTGAAATTACATAACGCTAAGTTTGTAATTAACACAGACGAAAAAGTTGTAATTGTTTCTCGTTCAACTGAAGTCACTATCATTGATGACCAAGGGCGTGAGAAAGAACGTTATAAAGTACCTTACGGTGCAATTCTTACTACTAAAGACGGTTCTAAAGTAACCTCTGGTGAGATTGTTGCTAACTGGGACCCGCATTCGCATCCAATCGTAACAGAACGTGCTGCGAAAATTAGTTTTGCTGACATTGATGACAGTAATACTGAGATGCAACAAGATGAGTTAACAGGTTTAACCCGTATCGTTGTTAACGACCTTGCTAAAGCGAATGCTAAAGAACCTAAGCTAATCCTAGAAAGTGAAGAGTTTGGTTTACAAGAAATTCGTTTACCAAGCTTTACAACTATCGAAGCTACAGATGGTATGGAAGCTAAGCCTGGTGACGTATTAGCACGTATTCCTCAAGAAAGTTCGAAAACTCGTGATATTACCGGTGGTCTTCCACGGGTTGCTGACTTGTTCGAAGCGCGTAAGCCTAAAGAGCCTGCCATCCTAGCTGAAGTATCAGGTATGATTGGATTTGGTAAAGAGACTAAAGGTAAGAAACGCTTAATGATTACACCTAAAGAGGGTGATCATTACGAAGAGATGATTCCAAAATGGCGTCAACTTAACGTGTTCGAAGGTGAAAACGTTGAAAAAGGTGAAGTTATTGCTGATGGCCCTGAGTCACCGCATGACATCCTTAGACTTCGTGGTATCAGTGCTGTTTCTAACTATATCGTTAATGAAGTACAAGAAGTTTACCGCCTACAAGGGGTTAAAATTAACGATAAACACATCGAAGTTGTTATTCGCCAGATGTTACGTAAGTGTTTGATCACTTATGCAGGCGACACTAACTTCTTAGAAGGTGAGCAAGTAGAAGTGTCTAACGTGAAAATCGCTAACCGTGAATTGGAAAAGCAAGGAAAAATTCCTGCTCAGTACGAACCACAGTTATTGGGTATCACTAAAGCATCGTTGTCGACTGAGTCATTTATCTCAGCCGCATCTTTCCAAGAAACAACTCGTGTACTTACCGAAGCAGCAGTGCAAGGTAAAGAAGATGAGTTACGTGGTCTGAAAGAAAACGTAATTGTTGGACGCTTGATACCAGCGGGAACCGGCTTCACGCATCATCAAAAACGTACAGCTAGAAAATTAGCTGAACTACAGGAGCTTGAAGAACCTTCAGTTTCTGCATCTGAAGCAGAGTTAGCCTTAACTGAAGCATTGAATGCTGAAGTAACGGATACCCCTGCAGACGAGTAAAAAATAAGATCAATAATTGATCTGAAAAAGTAAGATTGTTGTTTAAACCCACATATTGTGCAGTTTAACAGCAGTCTTGCTTGACAGTTCATCGTTTGATCATTAGACTTCCGCGACCCGAAATTAGGTGACTGAATTGTTACTTAAAATTGGGTCGCGGATTTTTCGCGTTTACGGTCTTATAAAAAGGCCAAAACAGTCGTAATTTTAATCAGGAGCTAGTTAATGGCAACAGTTAACCAGTTAGTGCGCAAGCCCCGCCAAAAGCCAGTAGTGAAGAGCAACGTTGCTGCTTTGCAGGCCTGCCCACAACGTCGTGGAGTATGTACCCGTGTATATACCACCACACCAAAGAAACCGAACTCTGCATTACGTAAAGTATGTCGTGTTCGTCTAACTAATGGTTTTGAAGTTTCTTCATACATTGGTGGTGAAGGTCACAACTTACAAGAGCACAGTGTTGTTCTTATTCGTGGTGGTCGTGTTAAAGATTTACCAGGTGTTCGATATCACACTGTTCGCGGTACATTAGATTGTGCTGGCGTAAGTGATAGAAGAGCCGGCCGTTCTAAATACGGCGCAAAGAAGCCTAAGTCTTAACGGTTCTCCGTTAGTAAGGCCAAACTAAAGTATTAATTGAGTTTTGGGAATATCCTGAAAATTCTACGGAGAATTTGAAATGCCAAGAAGAAGAGTCGTAGGTCAACGTAAAATCCTACCAGATCCTAAGTTCGGATCAGAGTTACTTGCTAAATTTATGAATGTCGTCATGTTAGACGGCAAAAAATCGACTGCTGAAAAAATCGTTTACGGTGCGCTAGAAATTGTTGCTGCTAAAGCTGACAAAGCACACTTAGATATATTTGAAGAAGCGTTGGACAACATCCGCCCTACAGTCGAGGTTAAATCTCGTCGTGTTGGTGGTTCTACGTACCAAGTACCAGTAGAAGTTCGTCCCGTTCGTCGAAATGCTCTAGGTATGCGTTGGTTAGTTGACGCTGCTCGTAAACGTGGTGAAAAATCAATGGCTCAACGCCTTGCAGCTGAAATGCTCGACGCTGC
>NZ_JBPOFP010000150.1:0-9182 GCF_051252315.1 Paraglaciecola sp.
TGTTGTTAATCATAGTAGTTGAAGTGTATATTTATTTTTTATACATCAAAATACATCACAATGAATCAAATATAAAAAGTAAAAATTGAAAGTGGTTGGTGATCTTTCCTGTTATTTTGTGTGAATCGTTTTTAGAACCTCAAACTAGAATTAAGTTATTGTTATGAATAAAGCAAAACTCTGTAAACAAGAGATACTTATAGTCGGCGGGGGAACTGCTGGTTGGATGGCTGCTAATTTGTTGGCTAAGTCACTCGACTCTCAGCAATTCTCTATTTCATTGTTAGAGTCTAAAAATGTGCCAACTGTGGGGGTAGGGGAAGGGTCTACTCCCTACATAAAACGCTTTTTTGATACATTAGGTATCCATGAAAAGGAGTGGATGCCAGCTTGTAGTGCTACTTATAAAGGGGGGATTACGTTTTCTAATTGGTCTACACGACCTGGTTTTACTCAGTATTTCCACCCCTTTACCAGTTCATTAGATATTGATGGTTTTGATGTGTTTAAACAAGTGACACGATTGAAATTTGATAACTTTGATGTGGATGCTCATCCAGATAACTACTTTTTGCAAGCGGCATTAGTGAAACAAGGCCATTTACCGACTTCTGAAAATAAGCAAATAGTGGATTCAATTTATGCCTATCATTTTGACGCCACTAGGCTAGGCGTATTTTTAAAGGAACATGCGACTTCATTGGGTGTTAAGCATATTGTTGACGATGTGACAGATGTTGTATTAGCACCATCTGGCGATATAGACCACGTATTGACAGCCTCAAAACAAATAATTAGCGCAGATATTTTTGTAGATTGTACTGGTTTCAAAGCACTGTTGATTGAAAAAGCCTTAGGGGTTGGTTTTCACTCATTTAAAGATAATTTGTTTAATGATGCGGCGGTTGCAATAGCTTCACCTACAAAACCTCAATATCAAGCACATACTGTATCAACCGCGCTAAGTAATGGTTGGAAATGGGATATACCGTTAACTTCCAGGACTGGCAATGGTTATGTGTATAGCAGTGAGTTTATGGATGCTGACGCCGCCGAATTAGAATTGAGAAATGCGATTCAAGTGATGGATCATGACGTTGAGGCTCGACATCTAAAAATGAAAGTAGGTCGCTTGGACAAACATTGGCATAAAAACTGTCTCGCCATTGGTCTATCACAAGGATTTATCGAGCCACTTGAGGCGACCGCTTTACATATAGTGCAGTTGTCCATAGAGCAGTTTGTTGAACAGTTTAAAAAGGGCAATTACACCACCCAATATCAAGAGTTTTATAATCACGGCGTGAATCATTTATTTGAACATATTCGTGATTATATAGTGTTACATTATTTAACTAACAGCCGTGACGATACAGAGTATTGGCGAGCCTGTCGAAAAGACATAAAAATTTCTGATAGATTGCAAGTGGCCATGGAGGTTTGGTGTAACGGAGGCGATTTGGACGTAGAACTTAACCGTCAACAAGTGACGCAATATTATTCGTCTATGTCTTGGCATGTGTTGTTGGCTGGAATGGGGGTATTTCCTTCTGGAGTCAACCATCCGCCTACGTCTCATCCTGCAGCCGAACAAGCCTTAGCTCAAATCAGGCAAGCTATTGCGGAAAAAGTTGATTTTTTCCCTAAACCTTAGTTTATAAGAAGTATTAATAATCTTTTTATTCAGAACTCAGGTTATTTAAATAGGTTTGATAGGAAGGTAGTTGAATAACCTGCTGCTTGATGGTTTGGTTGACGGTCTGAAAGAACTTTATAGCTTTTTCTTGTGTCATTTTTGGGGCTTTATTCGCTAGTTGCGTAGGGAAAATGTCTTGCCCGATTAGTACTTGTAACCAGCTTTGATAGGGAAATAAGCTAGTTTTAGGCAAAGTGATGTAACCCGTATTTTTGAATTCATCTAGTTTGCAATGTAAAGAGTCTGGAATTGCCATTTCACTGCAAACTCGCCAAAAAGCCGAATCACGATTTTGTGCGGTGTGATAATGCATAATGATAAAATCTCTGATAAGTAATAAATCATCTACAAATTTTTGATTAAATCTAGCCGCTTCCTCTTCCATATTATCTCCAAACCTAAAAGCGTTCATCAGTTCTAGTGCAAACTTATGGGTAATATGGATGCTGGTTGATTCTAATGGTTCCAAAAAGCCACTAGACAGGCCAATAGCAATTGAATTTTTATTCCAAGGTGTTTTTAAATAACCAGTTTCGAAATGCATGGATTTAATATCAGTAATTTTGTTTTGGCCATTTAATGCGTTTTCTAATTCCCTTGTTGCTTCGTTCAATGTACAAAATTGGCTGGCATATACATATCCATTACCTACTCTATGTTGTAAGGGGATTTGCCAGCGCCAACCTGCATTCATTGCAATTGATTTTGTATAAGGAAACGGGGGCTGTTTGGCTTCTGTTTGTACTGCAATGGCGCGATCGCAGGGCAAGTATTGGGACCAACTAATAAATTTGCTATTTAAAGTCTGTTTATTTATAAGACTTTTAGCCCCGGTGCAGTCAACTAAATAGTTACCATGTAATAGCCCGTTGCTGTTAAGTTGAACATGAGATATTTCACCATTATCCTTTTGATGGATTGAATCTACTGTATCTGCAATAAATCTCACACCAAGGCCAATGGCATAGTTTTTCAAATATTTAGCTAGGAGTGAAGCATCAAATTGGTAGGCGTAAAACAGTTCACTGAGTGGGTAATAATCATCGACTTTGGCGTTATTTGGTCTAGGGTAGGGATGAGAAAATTTATTTTTATATGCCGCTACGCTTGATGGAATAAAATCCATTAGCGGTGGTAAATCTAACGCCTTTTGGTAATTCAGCCACATTTGAGGGAAACTTATGTTTCCATAAGATGTGCCTAGAAATCCAAAAGCATGCATATAGCTTTTTGTATTTGCTGACCATCCTTCGAAATGAATTCCATATTTGTATGTACCTGATATGGCCTTTAGTAATTCAGTTTCGTCAATTTCTAAGAATGCGCATAACTGAGTAATTGGGGGGATTGTTGCTTCGCCTACACCAATTGTAGGAATGTCTGGACTTTCAACTAAAGTGATTTGGAATTTCTCTTTATTGAGTCCTTTGGCTAGTATTGATGCTGTGATCCACCCAGCTGTGCCCCCACCAACTATTACTATTTTAGTCATTATTATTGCACCTGATTATTCTCGTTGAACTTTACTCAATTACAGTCACATAATTATTAATGTACAAAAAAAGCCCTACTTTAGTAGGGCTTTATATCACGTCAATGATTTAGGTTATTCAGCTCTTTCTATTTTGAAATTATCTAAATAGTATTGGCCACCATTTGCACCACCACTAGTGTGTAAGTTAAATAAGAAACTACCATCAGTTCTTATTTTTCCTGCACCAATGTTGTGTGTAATACGCATCATTTTATTTTCATCTAACTCACTGTGATTGATGTCAAATTGCCACCAACCTGGTGCTGGGAACCATCCACCTGTTACCGGGTTAAAGAAAGTTTGGAATTTACCCGAAATCATTTTTAGATCATAGCTCAACACGTAATCAGTATCTGCTCTAAAACCAGCTTGAGATATGGCGAATTTCTTAAATATAACTCTAACATCACCAGCTGTTGAATCTACGTATAAACTTCTACCGTCTACCGTAGTAACGCCTAATGCAGTTTGGGTTGCATCACCGTCTTCAACAATCATCACTTCACCAATATTCAATTGGTCACCAGGGCTGTTATCGGCTGTACGTTTAGTTAATATCGTATCATCCCACGCATTATTAAAAGATGGATTCCCAGAATACATTAGGTTAGTACCGGGTGTTACATTCACCAAAGTACTAAAGTTAATACTTGGGGTATCTGTTAATGTAGCGGTAATTGATGCGTTACTAAGCGTAGGATCTACATTGTTATAGTTTACTCCTTCAATCATCCCATCTTCAGATACTGATACAATTTCAGGCGCACTTGATTCCCAAGTAATACCAATATCTTCAAATGTCACGTCTAAAGGAAGTAAATTTACCGACAAGGTTTTACTACTGCCAGCGCCAATCCAATCTTCTAGTACAACCCCATTATTATTAGCAATTTCAATGCCTACAGGATCTTTTAATTGCACTACCTCTCCAGATACCTGTGACACTACTTCTCCATCGTGTGAAGTTGCAATAATTGTAAAAGTACCAAATTCGACACCAGTAACTAGGCCAGATGAAGAAACTGTTGCAACTGTATCATCAGAACTTGAATATAATATTGTACTGAAGGTTGAATTTGCCGGCAGGACATTGGCTAAGACCTGAACGTCATAACCTTTAGGTACTTCAAAACCTTCGGTATTAGTGATTACAACTTCTTCTACTTTGTCTTCAGCGCCTTTAACCGTAAGTGTAATATTCCTAATTACATTTGTCGGTGTACCGTTATCTAGCTCATATTTAAATTTATAAATACCTTCACTGTACATCATAGCTGTGTCATTGGCCGGGTCTGCATCCATATTTACTTCTAAAGCATTACTTTCTTGGACAGTATGGGGGTGAACAAGAAGATCAACAAATTCATCTGAATTTACGGTTAATCTTTCACTTGTTTTACCCACTCCTGGCCCTGGGAAGTCAGGTCCAATCCATAACTGGTCAGCGTTTCCTTCCGCATCTAACACAGGAGTTCCGTCAGGGTTTAGTGTGTTTTTATAATAGAAAAAGTCTACAGCATAAATATATGCACCTTCCTCTTTGGTTTTACCTTCACTGGTAACACCTTCTAACAAGGAAATATCATAACTACCGGTACCTTCAGTAACAGTAATATGGATATCTCCGGTGGCATCTGTCATATAGCTAAAATGATCACCCTGGTTTTCAGTGGTATTACCAACTAATACAACAGGTTGAGTTGCATCTGGCAATCGGCCATCTGAATCGCCGCCACCGCAGCCAGCTAAAGCTGCTGTTACAGCTGTATAAATTATCGCGTTTTTAAGTAAGTTACATTTCATCTTACATACTCTCCAATCTCTTGTAGTGGTTGCTGATAATAATCAGCAACAAACAAATCTCTTTTCTGTGCAAACCTTAGAATAAAATCCGAGTACTTAAGCGGAACATTCTGCCTGTCTTGTACTGATTAATAGTACGGCTTTTATCCACTCCACCATCTAGAGCGTTTCCTTCATCTAGAATGATTGGATTACCTTCGGTATCCGTATCTATTGCTAGGCGAGTGGAAGTGAAGAAGGTTCGGTGTACAGTGTCGGTTAAATTAAGTGCATGCAGTGAAAACGAAATGGAATCGCTGTATCTGTAGTTAGCACTGAAATCTAAGCGATTTGTAGCGTCAGCCCAAGATACTCCACTTTCTAACCCTCGATTAACTAACTGTTCCGAGTTATAACGATTAGATAATCTTAAAGAGAGTCCATCATGTTCCCAATACACGGTCGCGTTAGCTGTATGTCTAGGTGTGTATGCTTGAGGAAGTGCTTTGAGCACACTACCAGTGCCTTCTAATACTTCAGCGTCGGATTCCGATTTAGTGTATGTATAGTTAAACGTGGTACCTAAATGGCTCCATAGACCCGGCAAAAAGTCATAGGTTTGAGAATGCGCTAATTCAATCCCTTGGTTTAGTGCTCCAGCTCCGTTTCTTACAATATTTAAAAGAACCGGCTCACAAATAAACTGCATTGAATTCTTTATGCCATTCATTGGAACACGAGAAGGCATACACGTAGAGTTTTGTGGTGTCATACCATCTTCTGGAACAATGAATACTTCATCTGGTGTAATTGATTCTCTAAGGTAATCTGTACGCAAATCTTGGTAGTAGAAAATATCTTTAACCGATTCTTCAAAATTGCTCATGTCTTTTCTAAACAAGGCTGCTGAAACGTACCCCGATTTGTTAAAGTACCATTCAAATGATAAATCCAAATTCTTAGATTCAAGTGGCTTTAATTGAGGGTTGTTTAAGAAACCAGTACTTAATTCACCCCATACTTGTTCATTAACGTTAAAGTTTGGACGTAAGGAATCAAAGCGTGGTCTAGCCATAGTCTTTGATGCCGCAAAACGAGCGATTGTTTCATCATTGATTGCATAGTTAAGATTTAAGCTAGGCAACAACATGCTATTTTTACTTTCACCTGATGCTTCATAGGCTCTGCTATAAAATTGTTTTATATCAATTCCTAATTCCTCAGCCATCGCAATGTTTTGATCGGTAATGGCGGTACTTTGGTCTGTGTGGCGCCATATCCACCACCAACCTGTATCACGGTTGCCATTGTTAATATCAATGCTTGCAACTTCACCTGCGCCGTTATAAGTAACTTGTAGAGCAGCGTCACCATTAGTGTCAGTGATGATACGCGGCTCGTAACACGGTAAAACAGGCGAAGTGAGGGGAGTACTCATTTGACTAAAGTCTTCTGGTGGACAAGCATCTAATGAAGAATTAGCTAATTGATTTTGATAAATCATTTGATTTACATCAAAGGTTCTATCATCTGAGTGATAACCTAAAGATGCGAATCCAAAAGATTGATAATCAGTTTTTACATAACGTAAACCTAGGTTTCCGGTTAACTGACCATCTAAATACTCAAAGTTAACCTTTGCATACAATGAAACGTTATCTTGTTCTAAACGGCGACTACCTGAATCATTAATACTTTCAACGGTATTAGGAACACCATAACGTTCTTCAAAGGCTTTTTCCGCAGAAATTAGGCCCCAACCATTTAACAACTCTTGACTGTATTGGTTGTTGGTTCCTGCAAGTCCATCCATAAAGTTATCTAATGGAAGTTCACCTGGTTGAAGAACATCTACCAATAAAATGTCAGTAGTACTCACGCCCGCTTCAATAGGCTCACCAGTCAAGGGGTTAAACGCTGTACCTGTGTTATTCTTTAAACTCGTGTTATAGGAGTACACGTCTTTTACTCGTGAAGAGCCTTTAGCACCAAATTCCACTTTGGTTACACCGGCAAAATCAACATCCCAATCAAAATCCAAAAATATAGATTTGTTTATATCACTAGAGTCTTCAGAGTTTTGCGACATGTAGCCTAAGTGGTGCATATAGGGATCTAAAGGATTAAAAGCTGAGGTGGTTTCATTCGCCTGGTTATTGTTATTACCTTCAGGTACATAAGTAAACGGGTTAGTTCCCGTTACGATCTGACAGGCGCCAGTTGTACAGTCGTAACCTACAGGTTCTAACACTTCAACTGGTACATCTCCAAGAGTAGCCAATAATGGAACTCGTCCCCAAGTTGCAGTATTAATATTGGCATTTGGTTTAGTGTTGTATTGTGTGCCTGAATATCCGACATTTAAATCCATTACTAAATCGTCTGTTATCTGGTAATTCATTCTAAAGGTAGCAACTTTGTTTTCTGTTTCGCTACCTCCGGTCGAACGTCCTACAGTACCCGAAGCAAAACGGTTTAAAGATTTAACTATGGTGTGATTAGACTCGTCTATAGTCCACCATGTAGACTGTGGATCATCAGCATATTCATCGTTATTATGATAATTCCAGTTTTCAGGTTCAGTGAAGTTTGGTGTACCTGTATTTATTTTATGATTATCAAAACTAAGATCTTGTTTCGAATAACTTAAATCTAACTGCATGTCTACAGCGTCGGTAGGTACGAATTGAATACCCACTGTAGCTGTTTGTCTATCTCGGTTATTAAGGTTGGCGTTATAACCTAACGATTTACGGTAAATACCAACTTGGTCAGTGGTAGTTGCTTGACCAGTTTGTAGAGAAGTAGCGCGTCCTGCAGGAACATTAACCGTGTCATAAGGACGTAACCAGTCACCTGATATTTCATCCCTACGAGTTGATTGTGTTTCGTCAGCCGCGGTAATTATAATACCAACTGTCTCGTCTAAGAACTTAGACGAAAAAGTCCCTGCAAGCTTATGATCGCTTTCTTCAGCAAAGTCATTATAACGACCTTGAATTTCAACACTACGTCGATCTTTATTTACATCTAACGGTCTAAACGTTTTTAAAATGACGTTAGCACCTAATGAACCTTCATCATGATCTGCAGATGGGGTCTTGACTACACTCAATGAATTAAGAATGTCAGCTGAAAATGTACTTAGGTCGACACTTTGATCAGACGTGCCTCCGGATAATCCACCAGTTAAGACTACACCGTTAAGAGATATTTGGTTTAAATTTGCACCAGCGCCACGGACCGATATTTTTGTTCCTTCGCCATCTTCCTCTTGAACAGTAACGCCGGTAATGCGCGATAAAGCATCACCAATATTTTGATCTGTTGTTTTACCAATATCTTCAGCGAAAATTGAATCTTGAATACCGTCCGCTAGACGTTTGTCATTCATTGACTTTATGACGCTACCGCGAAAGCCGGTAACCTCAATGACTTCTAGTTCTGCTTCTTTTTTCTTTTTATCTGCTTCTTCATTTTTATCTTGCGCAAGTGCCAAGTTGGCACTACTCGCTAAAAGAATAGGCATCATTGTTATCACGATAGGCTTTAATTTAAACCTTGCTGACATAGTGAGTGCTCCTCGTATATGTATTTCCAATAATAAATTTTTTACTTTTTATCGTTTGCGTAAAAAGTAAATAAGGAAACTAACTAGCCCCCTTCGTGTAAATCAAATATAAAATCATCTTTTTATATTTTGCAGAGTGTATTTTTATGTGAGTATTTTGTAAAGAGGGTTAAGTTTGTGTAAACATGATTTGGTTATTTTTTTTCTTTGTTGTTATTTATGGTTGCGTTTCATTTTTTTTGCTGGTTATTTTTAAGTGGTTGAATTGATTGTGTTTTAATTTCCCGTTGAGTAACATGAACTATTAATTGTTAACAACTTGGCTTGAAAATAATTTTAATAAAATGATATTTAGTTTTCTTGGTTTAGTCTTTCTGCTTAAAAATTATGACTTTTTATGTAATCTTGTTGATATTGTGTGTAATGTAGATCTGGATTGCTGGTGCGTTGTTTTATTTAAATATAAAATAATGTTGCTTTTTGAAAGCTGTGTAACTCAAACTTTGAGTCTTGTGAAAAAGAATTAAGAAAGTCATTTGGGAGCAGTGGAGAATTTTGAGATCACATATAAAGTGAAAGTACGTCCAATGGTAGGAAAG
>NZ_JBPOFP010000151.1:0-9133 GCF_051252315.1 Paraglaciecola sp.
GCTTAATTCTATGTGCAAGTGTTTCAGGAATTTGCATGTTTCTACAGTGGTTCCAAAATTCCGAATCTTTACGATTTGTCACATTGTAGTGTAAAACAATAAAATCTCGTAATTTTTCAATTTCGATTTGAGTTTGTCTGTTAAATTCATCAACGGTTGATTCTATGCTTCCTACTTGTGGGAACATACGAATAAATCGAATAATACCGCTGGTGATGAGGTGGATACTAGTGGATTCTAAAGGTTCAATAAAACCACTTGATAAACCTAAAGCCACACAGTTTTTATTCCAGGCTTTTAAACGTCGTCCCGTTCGAAAATTGATTAATCGAGGCTCAGTGATCATCTTTCCTTCAACACCGTCAACTAACATTTGTTTAGCATCATCATGTTTCAGATATTTACTACAATATACGAGTCCATTGCCCATTCTATGTTGAAGCGGTATTTGCCATCTCCATCCGGCTTGATGGGCGATAGAACGAGTATAAGGAACGGCGTCGCCGGTGGATTCAGTTTGCACCACATAAGCGCTATCACATGGTAACCAGTGAGACCAATCTTCATAACCGGTATGTAAAGCATCTTCTATTAATAATCCTTTAAATCCAGTGCAATCGATAAAAAAGTCACCCTCGATCTTGGCGCCGGATTCCAGTTCTAGGTAACTGATATTGCCAGTTTTAAGGTCCTTGTGAACTTTAGATATTTTCCCTTCAGTTCGTTTTATTCCTCTTTTTTCACTGTATTTACGTAGGTACTTAGCATAAGCGGTGGCGTCTAAATGATAGGCGTAATTAATAGGGAGCTGTTGAGACAGAGCAAACTTTCCCTTTTTTGCTGCTTGTAATTCTAAACAATACTCAGAAAAATCGGCAGTCTGTCCTTCTTTTAAACCTCTCAACCAAAAATGGTGAAATTCAGCGAAAAAGCTTTCTTGTCCTGTCTTCCCAAAGGAATGAATGTAGTCTTGGTCTATGTCTTTCCAATTTTCAAAAGATATGCCTAACTTAAACGTAGCAGAAGTTTCACGCATAAACTCTTGTTCGTCTATGCCTAACAAATGATGAAATGTGCGCATGGGAGGAATGGTTGCTTCGCCTACGGCAATGGTACCAATTTGTTCTGATTCAACTAATTCGACATCAACCACTTTACCTAATTGTTTAGCAATTCCTGCAGCCGCAATCCAACCCGCTGTCCCGCCACCTGCAATGACTATTTTCTGCTTTTTTGAAACATTCATAATATTTCTATTACCTATTTTATTCACTTAATATTGGTGCCATATCCGTTTTCCCTTGGGTGGAAACTAAACAATTAGCGCTGTGAAAGTTTTGAGATTGTGATGATGCATAGTATTCAGTAAATGCCTGTATGTCATATACTTTTTTATGTTCTTTATCGTCATAGAGCCATTTTATTCAAACCGTTTACCTTAAAATTAATAAGGGAAATTTGTGATAAATCAAATTCGATATTCTGAGTTTTTCTATTCACGTAAATAGAATCGATTTAGTTTCTAATTTGCGACTTTTGTTGAACATTATTATGCCATTAAATGAAGGGGTGGTGTAAGATATACGGATTATGTTATCAAATTAATTATAGTGCTAATTGTTTGATATTAAGAGAAAAATTTTGAATTTAACGTCATTAATGAAATGAGAATACGTCCTATGAGGAAAACAGATTTCCGAACATTACTTGGTAATGATTCTTTTGCAGATTCTCCTACGCTTGCAACCCTAAATGGTCATGAACTTGACGAGTTAATTAGTCCTATTTCTCGTGAAGAGTTTGTCAACTCTTACTTTTCTAAAACCTCAGTACATATTGCAGGTTCTACTCAGAAAGTAGAACAAATTTTTAGCTGGGAAAAATTACAATTAGCGCTTAAACGGGGCGAAGGTATTACAGATAAGTCTTATAACATTAAAGCCTCTTTCGCTGAAGGTGAAGACTCTGGCGACCCTCATGGTGCGACCGATATAAGCCACAAACAAGTTATTGATGTGCTAAATGATGGCGGCACCATATGTATATCCAATATTCAGATGGCAGATCCATTTTTAGCAAAGTGGGCTCTTGCTATCTGCGCACAACTTAATTTCACAGGCACTGTTGGGATAAATTGTTATGTTTCTCAGGACGGTTCTGGTTTTCCAATGCACTACGATGCAAGAGTAGCGACGAGTATTCAGATTGCAGGCAAGAAACGATGGAAATATTCCACTAAGTCCGCTAAACCTTGGCCTAAAACCAATGCAGTTTATCAATCAGGTGAGACAAATAATAAAGTAGGAACTTTACCAAACGATATGGATATTCGTGAAGTCGTATTGAATCCTGGGGATGTGCTGTGTTTACCCGCAGGTGCTTGGCATTCTGCATGTGGTATTGGTTGCTCTATGGCTTTGAATCTTTCTTTTTCTCCTCAGAATTATTTAGAGCATATTCTGCCATCACTTAAAAACTTGGCCGAATCAAATCCCAGTTGGCGAGGTGGTGTTCCTGCTACATGCGAAAAAGTAACAGGTAAAATGCCTAAAGAGGTTTCAAGTTATATTGGGCATCGACTTTCTGAATTTCAAGATTTAGCAAATGCGGATTCTCTTGTGGAGCCATGGTTAAGATCTTTAACTCGAGCTGCTTATGCGGGGAAAACCCAAATTAGACCCTTACCAGATGTTGGACCCGAACAATTGTTTACCGTGGCAGCACCTCCACTGCGTTATATTCAATTTCAGGGGTTGTTGCTTATTTCTTTCAATAACGAAATTCATAAATTTCCCACTAGTTTGCAGCCCACATTAGAAAGGTTTGGTCTAGAGCCATCTAACTTTACAATCCCTGAAATTTTGTTGTTACAACAAAAAGCTAACGGCTTGCCTCAGAACGAAACCATACATTATTTACAAGTCTTGTATAAGTTTGGGATCATTGGATTAGCCTAATTCTTTACCTAATTTTTGGACAGGGAGAGTGGGGTTCATTATCAGCCTAGAGCTTATCGAGAGGCTGAGTAAACAACTACAAAAAAGCCGCTTCAATATGAAGCGGCTTTTTTAATTTATATGAAAGTGCCTAATTCAATTAGACACCATTTACCTCTAGAAATAACTTATTAGAAGTTATAACGAGCACCTAATGTATAACGTGCACCTAGGTCACGTACTGTATATGGTGTTCTAATAGAACGGCCATATATACGTTGGTTTTCGTCAGTAATGTTAAGACCAGCGAATGTAACTGTTAGGTCTTCCATCACATCATAACTAACTGTGAAATCCAACTGAGAGTATGCTTCTACGTATCTAGGTTGAGTCCCTGCTGATTGCAAGAAGTCGTCACGCCAGTTGTAAGCAACACGCGCTTGCCAACCATCTTTCTCGTACATAGCTACTAAGTTAGCTGTGTCACTTAAGCCCGTTAAGGCAAACTGAGAGACCGAAGGAGAAGCTGTATTATCATACTTAACATCACCACGTACTAAGGTGTAGTTAGCTGATAAACCAAAACCTGTTTCACCAAAGAAATGTTGCGCCGCAAGTTCAGCACCATACAAGTTAGCATCTTTGTTGTTCACCGGACGTGATGTTAAGAAATCATATAGAGGATCGTCACCATTAGGTAAAATGTCATAACGAGCAGCCATATCGAATTCAAAATCTGACTCATTGCCAATACGATTCATTTCATTAATGTAATCGGCAGCACCATTTGGAAAATCTTGTGGATTATCTAAAATAGCCGTCATTACAAACAAATGAGTTTCATCAAGAGTTATTCCTAGGTCTGCCAAGGCGTCAACAGCTGCTTGAGCACGTGGCCCACCAGTGGCATCACGTAAACCAAAGTGGTTTAACTCAACTTGTTCAGTACCAATAAAGTTACTTACACGTTTATCAAAATAACCAACAGAAACATAACTTGTATCATCAAAATAGTATTCAACAGATAAGTCCAAGTTAGTCGATAACAATGGCACTAACCCTGGGTTAGATGACGTTGCGTTTGACGTGCCGCCCATTAAGGTTGGTGCGTTGTGACCAAAGCCTGAAATAGATGCACGAAGATCGTTATAACTTGCTCTTGCCATGGTTTGACCAAAAGACATACGAGCCTTAATGTCATCAGTTACAGCAACATCAATATCTAAACTTGGCAATACATGGTTGTAACTATGTTGCTCCATAACGCCGTTACTTGCTGAACTGTTTTGCGTTACAAAGTCATTGTTATCTTGCCAAAGCGTAGTTTGTGGAACCGCTTGAACAGAAGTTGATTCAACGTCTGTGCTTTCATAACGTACACCGGCAAGCACATTGGTTTCCATGCCACCCACTTCGCCAGATAAGGAGTATTGTAAGTAGGCTGAGAATACATCTTCTACAACGGTATGGTCGTGATCACGTACACCTGTAGAGTCAAACTCAGTCATAAAGTCATGACCATATTGAGCAGTTCCCCATCTTACGATATCAGTCGCATCACCACGGAAAGAAGTTATACCGTGATTACCCACGTTGTAATCTTCAAAACTTCCCATTAAATCAAACTCTTCTAGAGAGCCTGGAGGAAGTTCACCTGGGTTAGCGATACCCCAGTCACCACCTTTTAATAGGTTCTGAGAATTCTTTTGGTTCATTTCGATAGAACGAGTTTCGATGCCAAAATCAAATTGGCCTTCGTCAAACATGTAAGTACCATCTAATTTAGCTTGGCTAATATCAGTTGTTTGTGAAGAGTCAGCTACTCGTACAAAGTTTGTTCCCACATCGGTTGTATCCCACACACCGTTACACTCTGGTAATCCAGCTGGTCGGTTTTTTGCACAATCATCGATTGTTACTGCTAGCGTAGGGAACTCGCCCGAGAAATCATAACTTTGAGTTAAACCAAGTGGTGCGGCTAAACCAGCAATCATACGGCCAGCGCCAATACCACCTAAGTTATCAGGTAAACTTTCTGCTGTTGAATCATGAATATCTACGGTGAAAGACAATTCGTCATTGACGTTATATTCGATATTCAAACCAATTGAATCAATAGTATTCTTTTGGTTTGTTTGAATTTGTGTGGCAGTGTTATCTTTAGCGCCACCCACATCTTCATTTATCATTACCATAGTCGCAACTGGTTGATCTGTATCAAAGGTTACAGAACTAAAGCTACGGTTTAACCAGAAGCCAGACTGAGCTTCACGTTGTTGCACTTCATTGTTTACGTAGGTGTAATCAAGCGTGGCTGTTAAATCGTCAGTAGGAGCGAACTGAAGGGTCAATTGAGCGTTTGTGCGGTCTCTTTCAAAATCTGAGTGGTAATAACGTAAGTCATTTGGACGAGCAAATAATTGTCCATCTGCAGGCGCATTGGTAATTTGGCCATTAGTATATGCCGCATTGGTTTCACCATTAGGACCTGGTACGATTGAAAAAGCCTGATAAGACATAGTATCAGAGTCTGCATCATAACTAGGATTCCACTCAGCGTAGTTCCAACCACCTGTACCAGAATGAGATGAGCCACTATGACGGACTTGGTTACTGAAAGTTAATCCCACACCCCAAGTAGCATCATCATTAGTAAAGCTAAAGATACCAGAAATTTCAGGAGTAACATCGTCACCTCGATCAACCGTTGAGTCACTGACTAATTTTCCACCAACACTTGCGTGGAATCCTTCGTTACTTAATGGTTTAGCGGTTATAATATTTACAGTAGAGCCGATACCACCTGCAGTGATATTTGCTTTACCTGTTTTATATACTTCTACAGCTCGTACACTTTCAGACGCTAGGTTGGCAAAACTAAATGCACGACCTGAACCACCGCCGTTACCCCAAGCATCAGCAGCTGGCATCAATCGGCCGTTTAAGGTAACCATGTTATTGTCGCCACCAAAGCCACGAACAGTAATCTTATCGCCTTCACCGTTATTACGATCAATTGAAACACCTGTGATACGTTGTAATGATTCAGCCAAGTTTGAATCTGGGAATTTGCCTATGTCTTCTGCAGAGATTGCATCAACGATACCTTTTGATTCTCGTTTGATGCTCATTGATTCTTGTAAGCTTCCTCTTATCCCTCGAACCTGGATGACTTCAGTGTCATCAGCTTCTTGTGCTAGGGCGGGAGTCATTACAACTGTACCAAGCATAATACCTATGCTTGTAGCTAGGATGGATTTTTGAAATTTATTCGGTGATCTCATCGTACTTATACCTTTTGTTATTTTAATCAAAGTGTGTGGTGTACATGATTAATTGAAGATTAAACATCCTTCTGTAATCGATTTCAAAGGTAAAATTATGGTTAAAGAATGTCAACATAGATGTTAATGGGTTGTTTGATTATGTGTAATGCATGTCGTTATGAGTGTAATGAGCAACTAGTTGATTTTTATGAGTAAATAATGATTTTCATTGGTTGTGAAGTTAAAAAACGTATGTTTTTATGAAATTAAGTTTTGTGGTTACGTTATTTTGTTGTGTAGGGTTTGTGTGGAAAAATTACCCAGAATTGAAAATTGACAACGCGTGTAGGCTAGCAATTAAATTGGGTTGTTTTAGTTTTTCGGTAAATCTTGAAATTTTAAAAATAAATTATACTTATCATAAGGTTAAGATAAATAGATGACTTGGCAACGTCTTTAATTAAGTATGCTTTCTTGAATATACTCTTCCTAAGATATATAGAAGTGAGAGTCGTTTAATCGTCTTCGTCTTTATCGTAATTAGCATTATTGTCTTTTGTGACTGTAGGCATTTTAGTTTTAGCAGTTTGTTGAAGTAATAAAATATTTCCAATTATAAAACCCAGTACCAATACGATAATTCCAATTACCCACCAAGTATTCATGTTTTCCCCTGATTTAATACATATTGTTTAAAGATAACTTTAAGGTTTTTTATAATAGATTGTGGATCGTCTATTCCCGAGTGCAGAAGTGTTTCTTCTAACATATCTATGTTAAGTTGATTTTCTATCTTAGCGGCGATAGGCCGATAGCTCAGATGCCAGGGTTCAGCCGCCACCCCACCTTTGTAATTCTGATAAGGGCGGTAAAATTCAAAGTCTTGAGCGTAGGTTTTTAGCCAATAATTTAACTTTTTACAAGGGCCACCACCTTCATATTCGCTGCATACTAATTGAAAGTTATGTTGTTTTAGTTCAACCGTTTTTTTGTCGTATACATCTAAATCTGTGCCCCAGTGATGACGACTCGCACCGGGTAATGCAGACCAAGTTAATATTGCAAATAACTTTTCTTGGTTTGAAATGGAAGTTATATCGATGGGCTGTTCGTTAATATTTAAAATGGCTGTTTTACCTAACCATTTGTTTTTCCATATTTGCAGTTGGCGCTCAAAACTTCGGTAACTACTCACTATTTGAATATCTACATCGTCTTTTTTCGCTGCTTCTTGCATTTGTTTAAATGCCACACACACGTCAGGTAATAGTTTGAATCCTTGTTGGCATTCAACTAATAAGTCTTCACTTTGACCTAATATGTGTGCGGGTGTAATCATGCTAATAGGTTTTCCAACATTTTTTCATAGATATCAGCCAGTGTGTCTAAGTCAGACATTTTCACACACTCGTCAATCTTGTGAATGGTGGCATTGACGGGACCTAATTCAATCACTTGTGCACCAGTTGGCGCGATGAAACGACCGTCAGAGGTGCCTCCAGCTGTGGATAACACGGTTTCTCGGCCCGTACATTGTTTGATTGCATCTTGAGTGGCTTCAACCAATTTTCCTGAATCGGTCAAAAAAGGTTGGCCGTTGAATGTCCACTTTAGGTCATAATCTAACTGATGTGCGTCCAATATTTTAGTGGTTCGCTCGATGAGCTGGTGATCTGTCACTTCGGTAGAGAATCGAAAATTAAAACAAACTTTCAGCTCGCCTGGGATAACATTACCTGCGCCTGTGCCACCATTTATATTCGATATTTGAAAACTAGTCGGAGGAAAAGAATCATTACCATCATCCCACTTGGTTTTAGCTATCTCATCTAAAGCCAATGCTGACTCATGAATTGGGTTTTTCGCTAGGTGAGGATAGGCAACATGACCCTGTATACCTTTAACAACTAAATCACCTGTCAGCGAGCCTCTACGGCCATTTTTAACGATATCACCCACCTCTTCAGTACTTGATGGCTCGCCAACTAAGCACCAGGTGATTTTTTCGTTTCTGGCTTCAAGGGTGTCTATTACCCGAGTGGTACCGTTAATAAACGGACCTTCTTCATCACTAGTAATTAAATAAGCAATAGATCCTTTGTGATCTGGGTTGTTTTTAACAAATCTTTCTGTCGCCACTAACATAGCCGCTAGACTACCTTTCATGTCTGCAGCGCCTCTACCATGTAAGTAGCCATCTTTTTCTGTGGCTTCAAAAGGTGGCGTTTGCCACGCATTTTCTGGCCCTGAAGGCACTACATCCGTATGACCAGCAAAACAAAATACTGGGTCTGCAGTGCCTTTTCTGGCCCAAATGTTTTTTGTGTCATCAAAGGTTAAATCTTCAATGTTGAATCCTAATGGTTTTAGAATATCCGCCATTAAATCTTGGCAACCTGCGTCTTCAGGGGTGACTGATTTTCGATTGATCAGATCCTTGGTTAGGCCAATGGTAGTGTGTGTCATAGAAAAATCTCTTGGTATTGTGCGGCTTTAAAGCCGATAAAATATTGCTCTTGATGGATAAGAACCGGACGTTTAATCATAGCCGGTTGGTCAAGCATTAACGTGATGGCTGAGGCTTTATCAAGTTGTTGTTTTTGTTGTTCTGATAATTGACGAAAAGTGGTGCCGCGTTTATTCAATAAAACTTCCCAACCGAGTGCTTGCTCTGTTGTTGTTAACCAATCAAGGTCTAAACCATCTTGGCGATAATCGTGATAAGTAAATTCAATATTATTGTCATTTAACCAAGATTTGGCTTTTTTAATCGTGTCACAGTTTTTAATCCCATAAAGTACAGTCATGTGGATCCATATTAGTTTTTCATTATGCACAGGACTATAACGATAAAGGCCTAGCTGGGTAAAGGTTCAAATTGCTATTAAATATAAACACTCATGATAGTGTCATCTCCAGCGATAACAGAAT
>NZ_JBPOFP010000152.1:0-9080 GCF_051252315.1 Paraglaciecola sp.
GCGGGATGGAGCAGTCTGGTAGCTCGTCGGGCTCATAACCCGAAGGTCGTAGGTTCAAATCCTGCTCCCGCAACCATATAGAAAGACTCGCTAGTATTAGCGGGTCTTTTTTGTTTTACGCCTAATAGATAAATCAGTTTTAATCCTTTTAAGTGTTTCTACCAAATATTGGATAATTGGCCAATAATATTGGATTACTGTTTTATGAATTATACAAAAGCCGCTACTTGGTGTTTTTATAGTTATTCCGATTTGTATTGGTCGTTAAAAAATTACCCAGTAACGCAATACTGGCCTTGCAAAGAAATCTGGTGGTACGTATAATGCGGCCAACTTTAAAGACGAACTCCCTCGCAGAATGAAAGTAACGTCTTCTCTGATGTAAAATGTTTATTCAAATTATACTCATGCTATTTTAAGTTAAATATTTTACATATTATTTATAAATGTATTTATTCCTTTATTGGGATGTTTATAAATAAACTAGCGTCCAGAATTTTAAAAACCTCGCTTGTACGGGGTTTTTTATTATCTATTTAGTTATATTTACATGATTTATTCTGGGCATTTGGCCCTTTTTTTGTTTTTGGAGCATCGCTTTGTCGCAACTCGAACAAAAGCTGACGGACATGTTAACTTCACCTGTTGAAGCCCTTGGCTTTGAAATGGTGGGAGTCGAATTTGTTCGTGCAGGTAAACATTCAACTTTGCGCATCTATATAGATCATCCTGATGGGATTGGTGTAGAGCATTGTGCAGAGGTGAGTCATCAAGTCAGTGCTGTGTTGGATGTTGAAGATCCAATTAGTACTGAGTACAACTTAGAAGTATCTTCTCCTGGGATGGACAGACCTCTATTTAAAGAAGCACATTATGTTGCTTGTTTAGGTGAAGTCGTGACACTTAGAACAAGAATGCCTGTTGGTGATAGACGTAATTTTAAAGGTAAAGTGTTAGCCTGCGAATCAGGAAATCTAACATTAGAAATTGATAACCAAACGCATGTGTTGGCTATTGCGAATATAGAGAAAGGTAATCTCGTCCCTTCTTTTGATTAAGATATTTTGATCAAGACAGAGACCTGAAAAGGACTTTCGTAAGAAAGTAATCAGTGAGGCAAGAATGAATAAAGAAATTTTGTTAGTGGCGGAAGCCGTATCAAATGAGAAACAAGTTCCAAGAGAAAAAATCTTCGAAGCTTTAGAATTTGCTATTGCTAGCGCCACCAAAAAGAAAAACGAAGGCGAAATCGAAGTACGTGTATGTATTGATCGTGAAAGTGGAAACTTTGACACTTTTCGCCGTTGGTTAGTTGTGGCTGATGATCACGAACAAGAAAACCCTATGGCTGAAATGTCTATCTCTGCAGCGCAGATAGACGAGCCAGAGATTCAATTAGGTGATTTTGTTGAAGATCAAATTGAATCGATTAAATTTGACAGGATCACGACTCAAACAGCTAAACAAGTGATTGTACAAAAAGTACGTGAAGCTGAACGAGCTCAAATGATTGCTGAATATGAAGACAAAGTCGGCGAGTTGGTGACAGGTACTGTTAAAAAGGTAAATCGCGACAACGTAATTATTGATTTAGGTAATAACGCTGAAGGTGTTATTTACCGAGATGATATGTTACCTCGTGAAACTTTCCGTCCGGGTGATAGAGTCCGTGGTTTACTTTATGTCATCCGTCCAGAAGCTCGTGGCGCTCAGTTATTTATCAGCCGTACTCATCCTGATATGTTGGTTGAATTATTTAGAATTGAAGTACCTGAAATCGCTGAAGAAACCCTAGAAATCAAAGGTGCTGCCCGTGATCCTGGTTCAAGAGCAAAGATTGCTGTTAAAACCAATGATAAACGACTTGATCCTGTAGGTGCTTGTGTTGGTATGCGTGGTTCACGTGTTCAAGCTGTATCTGGTGAATTAAGTGGTGAGCGTGTTGATATTGTTCTTTGGGATGATAACCCAGCTCAATTCGTAATTAATGCTATGGCGCCAGCCGAAGTATCTTCAATCGTTGTTGATGAAGATAAGCAAGCGATGGATGTAGCAGTTGAAGCTGATAACCTAGCTCAAGCTATTGGTCGTAGTGGTCAAAACGTTCGTTTAGCGAGTCAACTGACTGGTTGGGAACTAAACGTAATGACAACAGAAGATCTCACTTCTAAACATGAAGAAGAAAACGCCAAAGTATTAGGTGTGTTTACAGCAGGTTTAGATATAGACGAAGACTTTGCTTCTGTGTTAGTTGACGAAGGATTCACTACTCTCGAAGAAATTGCTTACGTACCAGTTAATGAGCTTCTAGAAATAGAAGGTCTAGATGAAGATATGGTTGAAGAGCTGCGAGGCCGCGCAAAAGCAACCTTAACTACTCGTGCATTAGCAACAGAAGAAACCTTAGAAGCCGCTGAGCCTAAAGATGAATTACTTAATCTTGAAGGCATGGAACGACACTTAGCTTATATGCTAGCTAGTCGTGGTATTACCGATCTTGAAGGTCTTGCTGAGCAAGGTACTGACGAGATTTCAGATATAGAAGAACTAAGCGAAGAAAAAGCCGGTGAGTTAATCATGGCTGCTCGAAATATCGTTTGGTTTAATGAAGAATAGATAGGTCACCAGGAGGAATACCAATATGGCAGAAGTATCCATAGAAAAACTCGCCACTGATATTGGCACTACAGTTGAACGTTTGGTTCAACAGTTCAAAAGTGCAGGTATTACTAAAGTAGCTGGTGCGCAAGTAACTGAAGATGAAAAACGTCAGTTATTAGACTTTTTAAGTAAGCAGCACGGTGGAACAGGCGCAGAAGCTCCTAAACGTATGACATTACAACGCAAGACAACCAGTACATTAAGTGTTGGTAAGTCTAAGTCAGTCAATGTTGAAGTGCGTAAAAAACGTACTTACGTTAAACGTACTGATGTTGAAGAAGCTAAGATAGCTGAAGAAGAAGCGAAACGTTTAGCTGAAGAACAACAGGCTAAATTAGAAGCTGAACAAAAAGCAGCAGAAGCCGCTAAAAAAGCCGCTGAAGAGAAAGCTAAAAAAGCAGCAGAAGCTAAAGCTAAGGCTGATGCAGAGCGTGCTCAAAGAGCAGAAGAAGCGAAAAAAGCTGCTGAAGCACGTCAAGCTGAAGAAACACAGTTAAGTCCTGAAGAAAAAGCTGAACAAGAAAAAATACAAGCAGAAGCAGAAAAACTTCGTAAAACGCAGGAAGAAGAAACCCAGCGTAAGCTTGAAGAAGAAGCGAAAAAAGCAGCTGAAGATGCAAAAAAATTAGCGGAAGAAAATTCACGTCGTTGGAAAGAAGAAGAAGAACGTCGTAAAAAAGAAGAAGCTAAAGAAGTTCACGTGCATTCGAACCGTTATGCGCAAGAAGCTGAAGATGTTGATGACATTAAATCTGAGCGTGGTGGCCGTAGACGTAAAAAGTCTAAGAAAAACGCCGGCTCTGAGCTTAAACATGCCTTTAATAAGCCTGCTAAGGCAGTTGAACGTATTGTTAAATTAGGCGAAACCATTACTGTTGGTGAATTAGGTAGCAAGTTGGCCATTAAAGCCACTGAAGTTATTAAAACACTAATGAAAATGGGTGAAATGGTAACGATTAACCACGTACTTGACCAAGAAACTGCCGTGTTGGTTGTTGAAGAAATGGGCCACAAGTATGAGTTGGTGAATGACAATGCGCTAGAAGACGAGTTGATCGCTGATGTGACTGGTGGTGACAAAGCAGGTCGTGCACCTGTCGTTACTATCATGGGACATGTAGATCACGGTAAAACATCTTTACTTGATTACATTCGTCGAGCCAAAGTAGCTGACGGTGAAGCCGGTGGTATTACGCAGCATATTGGTGCTTACAGTGTTGAAACTGATAACGGCCGTATTGCATTTTTAGATACTCCTGGTCACGCCGCGTTTACTGCAATGCGAGCTCGTGGAGCCACGGCTACCGATATCGTTATTTTGGTTGTTGCGGCAGACGATGGTGTTATGCCACAAACAAAAGAAGCGGTACAGCACTCTAAAGCTGCTGGTGTTCCGTTAATTGTTGCAGTTAACAAAATTGATAAAGAAGCTGCAGACCTAGATAGGGTTAAAACTGAACTATCACAAATCGAAGTGATTTCAGAAGAGTGGGGCGGTGAACACCAGTTCGTTAACGTTTCTGCTAAAACCGGTCAAGGTGTTGATGAATTATTAGAAGCCATCAACTTACAAGCAGAAGTACTCGATTTACAAGCTGTGCCGACTGGCCCTGCTAAAGGTATTGTTATTGAGTCTCGTCTTGATAAAGGACGTGGTCCAGTTGCTTCAGTATTGATTCAAGAAGGTGAGCTTAAAGCCGGCGACATCATGTTATGTGGTGAAGAATACGGACGTATTCGAGCTATGCGTGATGAAAATGGTAAAGATGTTAAACTTGCAGGTCCATCCACGCCAGTTGAGATCCTAGGATTATCCGGTGTGCCAATGGCAGGTGAAAATGCATTAGTTGTTCAAGATGAGCGTAAAGCCCGTGAAGTAGCGACTAAACGTCATACTAAGCAACGTGAAGTTAAACTTGCTAAGCAACAAAAAGCTAAACTAGAAAACATGTTTGCCAATATGGAAGCGGGTGACGTGAGCGAATTAAACGTTGTGCTTAAAGCAGACGTACAAGGTTCGATTCAAGCTATCTCAGACTCTTTGACTAAACTGTCTACCGATGAAGTGAAAGTTAACATTGTGGGTAGCGGTGTAGGTGGTATTACTGAGACTGACGCTAGTTTAGCAGCTGCATCTAGTGCAATTGTTGTTGGTTTTAACGTTCGTGCTGATGCTTCAGCTCGTAAAATTGTTGAAACTGAGGAAATTGATTTACGTTACTACAGCATTATTTATCAACTAATTGATGAAGTTAAACAGGCCATGAGTGGTATGTTAGCGCCAGAATTCAAGCAAGAAATCATTGGTTTGGCTGAAGTACGTGATGTGTTTAAGTCGCCTAAAATTGGTGCTATTGCTGGTTGTATGGTTACCGAAGGTGTTGTTAAACGTAGTAATCCTATCCGTGTATTACGTGAAAACGTGGTAATTTACGAAGGTGAACTAGAATCACTAAGACGCTTTAAAGATGATGTTCAAGAAGTCCGTAACGGCGTTGAATGTGGTATCGGTGTAAAAAATTACAACGATGTTAAAGCAGGCGACCAGATAGAAGTATTTGAAATTGTTGAAGTTAAACGCGAACTATAATTTTGTTATAGGTTTAACCAACAATATTTAAGTTGAGTAAACGGAGGCTACGGCCTCCGTTTTGTTTGAACACCGAATAATGGTGTTAGGAGAAATAAAATGGCTAGAGAATTTTCCAGAACCGACAGAGTAGGTCAGCAAATTCATAAAGAGATTGCCAGTATTTTACAAAACGAATTTAAAAATCGTGATCCAAGATTAGGTATGGTGACGGTATCGGCGGTAGAAGTCTCAAGAGATTTAGCTTATGCCAAAATTTTCGTTACGTTTTTTGAAAACGACGAAGAACAAATTAAAAGTTATTTAGAAATATTGCATGAAAATAAGGGATTTATTCGCACTCTTTTAGCAAACCGTATGCGTATGCGTGCCGTACCTGCTGTTAAATTTGTTAGAGATGGATCGTTGGCTGAGGGTATCCGTATTTCAAATTTAGTAGACGATACTATCAATAAAGATGCGGAACGAGCAAAACGAGCAGGTCAAACAAACGAACAAGATAACACCGATAATCAGTCAGACGAGTAACCAAAATTTTATGGCTAGAAAAAGAAAAGGTCGCTTAGTTAACGGCATTATATTATTAAACAAACCTTTAGGTGGTTCTTCAAATCATGCCTTACAACAGGTTAAACGAATATTTAATGCTGCAAAAGCAGGCCACACAGGGGCATTAGATCCCTTAGCTACAGGTATGTTGCCAATTTGTTTGGGTGAAGCGACTAAGTTTTCACAGTTTTTGTTAGACGCTGATAAAACCTACTCAGTCACGGCAAAATTAGGTGAGCGTACTACGACTTCTGATGCCGCTGGTGAGATTGTAGAAACTAAACCTGTAGAGGTGAGTGAATCTCAATTGGTTGAAGCTTGTGAACAGTTTAAAGGCCCTATCAAACAAGTGCCTTCGATGTTTTCCGCCTTAAAACACCAAGGCAAGCCCCTATATTTTTATGCCCGTCAAGGCATCGATATTCCACGTGAAGCTAGAGATATTGAAATCTACAGTTTAACTATCGATCGTTTTGAAGGTGATGAAGTGGATATGACTGTGCATTGTAGCAAAGGGACGTATATACGCTCTTTGGTAGATGATTTGGGGCAAGTCTTAGGGTGCGGCGCATTTGTGAGCCGCTTAGATCGTACTCAAGTGACGGATTATCCTGTTGATAAAATGTTTACTATGGAGCAATTGCAAGAATTACGCGATAAGATCGATCCTGAACAACAAGATTTAATGGATGATGCGAATTTTTCTGAATTAGACCAACATTTACTACCGATGGACTCTGCGGTAAAAACGCTGGAACAAGTTGAAATAGATCTAGTGGCAGAAGGTTTTTTCAGGAACGGTAATCCGGTTAACTTTATGGGCAATGCTCTCTATCAAGAGAATGGCGTAATACGTGTTTATAGTCATGAAAGTGGTCGTTTCTTAGGCGTTGGTTTTATTGACTCTGATGGTAAGGTTGCACCCAAACGTTCTGTTGTTTGGTAATTTAATGTCACTAAAAACAGTACAGACTTTAAATTTCCGAGTACTGTACTGTCATATTTGATGGCTGATATTAGCTCACTGAAGCCAGTGAGCTAAATAACCTGAGATCGAGTTAAGTCGAGCCTCTCGATAATGCTCTTTTTGTGCCTAGCGACGTAGAATTTTCTAGCAATAACACGTTATTACGTACGACCATCCGCCTTGCCATACACGAAAAATTTCGTCATCGAGGCACATTTAACCCAAACATAACCGAAGGTATACGTGTAAGTGTCTGAACTGTTTGTAAAATTTAATTCAAAACGACACTCATTATCCCGAGTTCAGGTTAAATATTGTATGAATCGTTGATTACGCTAACCACGATTGACACTTTTCTACATCGTTGACACTTAAATGTATTGAATCCAAAACGACTCGCTCGGCGGTAAAACTTAGGTTTTTTAGTTTCTTATCTCTTAATATAGTTAAGGGAACTTGCTGTTTTAACTCTAAGTTATTGATGATGTATTTGAGGTTGTCAGTACTTATTTGCCAATTGTTTATGGCAATTATTACGTCTTTTACTTGTAAACCGGCATTAAAGCTTGCGCTTGGTTGTGTGACTTGAAGCACTTCAACACCTATGTCTTTATCTTTTAATTGTGCCCCAAAATCAAACATGAACGGGGTCGTAGATATCGAGCCGCCTTTATCGCCCAACTTGTCTCTAGCACTATAGTTAACGTTAATGCCAAATTGAGAGAGTAATTTTTCGAATGGTAATTCTTGGGTTGTATAAAGGGCTAATTCGAAGAAGTCACTAAGATCGATATTTAAGTCATCGGCGACAATTTTTTGTACGCTGAGCTTATGAGTAGGGATCCCTAGCTTTCCATATTGTGCCCATAAATAACGCATAACGTCATCTAGCGTCTGTTTGTTATCTGTCTTTTGTTTAATTAATAAGTCTAGGCACATGGCTAAAACCGCGCCTTTATTGTAGTAGCTTACTATGTTGTTGATAGATGATTCGTCTTGCTTATAAAATTTTGTCCAAGCGTCATAACTTGACTCAGTAATACTTTGTTTAAATCTCCCTTTATTACGCACTAAACGCGTTAAGTTTTTAGCCATTACGTTTAGGTATTCTTCTTGTTTTACAACTCCACAACGTAGGAGTGATAGGTCATCGTAGTAACTCGTAAAGCCTTCATATATCCATAATTGTTCAGTGTATTTTTCGCAATCTAACTTAGCTTCAAACAACTCTTCAGGTTTAGTTCTCTTTACATGCCATGTATGCAGAAATTCGTGGCTGCATAGGCTTAAGAATGTCTGGTACCCATCTGTCATATTTTCTTTTTGATATAGGCTAGGCAGGTCTTTTCGACTATACATGAGAGCGGTGGAGCTGATGTGTTCTAATCCACCAAATGCATTATCAGTTAAAAGAGTGATAAATTGATAATGACCAATTGGTGGAGAATCTTTAAAAAATTCAATTTGGTGTTGGCATATTTTGGTTAAGTCACTTTTAATTCTATTTGTGTCAGCCTGGTGTCCACCGGCTAAAATCAATTCGAATTTAACGCCTGATGTTTCAAATGGCACTATGTCAAATTCACCTAATAATACAGGGTGGTCGATAAGCTCATCATAATGTTTAGCCCAGTAGTGACCGAACTCGTGAGACAAATGTTTATTTGATGTAAGTGTTGTGGCGACTTTCCAGTGGGACAAAGTGTTTTCTTTAGGTTTAATTAATTCTACAGAGCATGGTTGACTGGTTTGCCCTTCTACGGCTAAAAACATGTTAGTACCATTAAAGAAGGCATATTCATCATTTATATAAGCGCCTCTGACAGATAAATCGTAAGCATATACTTGATATTCGATGGTGAGTTTTCCAATACAAGGCGATACTCGCCAGGTTTGCTTGTCTTGTTTAGTGATGTTCAATATTTCGCCAGCAGCATTGAATGCACTTATCTGAATAATGTTTTTGGCAAAGTCTCGAATCATGTAACTACCTGGGATCCAGGCTGGTAAACTTAGTAATTGCCCAGTTTTATCTGGATTTTCAATACTCAAGGTAACATTAAATTCATGTGACGTAATGGACTTAACGCTAACTTGATAATGAACGTTTGATTTGGATTTTTGCATCTTTTAAATGTACTACCTGAATTATTTACCTAAGCACTGTATACTTTAAATTCTTAGGTTGTTGTTTTAATAAACTTTATTTACCATCCTTATGTGTAAATAACAATGTTTTCTAGGAACCGTAATTAAATGGCTATATTGCAGGAAATTGTAGGGCTGACAAACGCAGATCTTAGAAAAATTAAA
>NZ_JBPOFP010000153.1:0-8984 GCF_051252315.1 Paraglaciecola sp.
GTATGACTATCGGTGCCAACACAAGTATCAGGAAACGCTACACCATCTTTAATTTGAATCACTGGTGACATCTTTTCTAAGTTGATCTGATGCATAATCCCGTTACCTGCGGGTATCACATCAACGTTTTTAAAAGCGGTTTTGGTCCATTCAATAAAGTGAAATCGATCTTTATTACGTTTCTCTTCAATCAATCTGTTTTTATCAAAGGCGTTTTTATCGTCTCCACCATGTTCAACAGCCAATGAATGATCAACAATTAACTGCGTAGGTACCACTGGATTGACTTTAGATGGATCTCCGCCCTCCTCTGCTATTGCATCTCTTAAACCAGCCAAATCAACCAATGCCGTTTGACCTAGTATGTCGTGACAGACCACCCTAGCTGGGTACCAAGGAAAGTCAGTGTCGGTTTTATCCAACACAATTTGAGGCAGGTACTCTGAAATTTCTAGCTGCGAACATTTTCGCAGTATTTGTTCGGCTAAAACTCTTGCTGAATAAGGTAACTTAGAAAAGCTACCTGGAGAAAGGTCTTCAACAGCCGAACGAACATCATAAAATTCTAGGTTTACACCATTTAAGGTGTAGTCAGGTAAAGGTTTGCGATATTGATAGTTCATTCAAGATTCCATGTAGGAAAAGTTAATGTAGATATAATAAAAAACATAAAGCCATTAACGTTGGTTAATCAGCCGTACTTTTCTCGGTTCGCTACCAATATATTCTGCACTTGGTCTAATTATTCTATTGTTTTGTCTTTGTTCCATGATATGTGCAGCCCACCCTGTAACCCGAGAACAAACAAAAATAGGGGTAAATAACTTAGTGGGAATATCCATGTAGTGGTAAGCAGACGCATGGAAAAAATCGGCATTACAAAATAAGTTTTTTGCGTCCCACATGTATTCTTCACAGGCAACTGAAATATCATACAACTCTGTATTTCCGATTGAATCAGATAGCTTTTTGGACCAGCCTTTTATGATTGCATTCCTAGGGTCGGACGTGCGATAAATAGCGTGACCAAAGCCCATGATTTTCTCTTTACGACTTAACATATCAGCCATTTTAACTTTTGCGTCTTGCGGTGAATCAAACCTTTGGATCATATCCATAGCGGCTTCATTCGCTCCTCCATGTAATGGCCCTCTCAACGTACCGATAGCGCCTGTTATACAAGAATACATATCTGACAGAGTAGATGCACATACACGAGCCGCAAATGTAGAGGCGTTAAACTCATGTTCAGCATAAAGAATCAAAGAGACATCCATTACTTTTGTGTGAAGCTCAGATGGCGACTTTCCAGTCAGTAAGGCAAGGAAATGACCTGCGATGCTTGGTTCATCTGTGTTACATTCTATTTCAATACCTTCGTGGCTGTACCGATACCAAAAACACATCACCGCTGGAAATATGGCTATTAAGCGGTTTGCAGTGTTTTTTCCTTGCTCGAAATTAGTTTCGGGTTCAACATTTCCAAGAAAAGAACAAGCGGTGCGCATCACATCCATTGGGTGAGAATTTGCTGGGATCAATTTAAGTACTTGTTTTAAATCTTCGGGCAAATCCCTTAGAGATTTAAATGATGTTTGGTAATCGGTTAACTCAGTTTTGTTGGGTAACTCACCATTGAATAATAGATAAGCGACTTCTTCAAAACTGGTGTTTTCGGCTAAGTCTGAAATGTCGTAACCACAATAAGTCAAACCAGAGCCAGACTTTCCGACTGTACACAATTTAGTTTCACCAGCAGATTGCCCTCTAAGCCCAGCACCAGATAGTTTGCTTAATCCCATTATGTATTCCGCCTTTTATTTTTTATCTTTTGTGAAAAGAGAGTCTAACTTTTGTTCGTACTCGTGATAGTCAAGGTAATCGTACAATTCCATACGAGTTTGCATAGTATCTACAACAGCCTTTTGGTCACCTTCTGATAAAATGGATTGATACACGTTTTCTGAAGCTTTATTCATGGCTCTAAAAGCACTAAGGGGATATAGCACCATGTCCACCCCCCATAGTGCTAATTCATTTTTATTCCATAATTCAGTTTGACCAAATTCAGTTATATTCGCCAATATAGGGACATCTACGGCACTTGAAAACGCACGGTAATCTTGCTCTGTTTTAATGGCTTCAGCAAAAATTCCGTCCGCTCCAGCATCAACATATTCTTTTGCTCTTTGTATCGCTGACTCCAGCCCTTCCTGCGCAAAAGCGTCCGTTCTTGCCATAATAAAAAAATCTGAATTGGTTTTAGCATCTACAGCGGCTTTGATTCTATCCACCATTTCTTGGTTAGATACGATTTGTTTATTCGGCCTATGTCCGCATCGTTTTTGGGCAACTTGATCTTCAATATGGACAGCTGCAGCACCTGCCTTTTCCATATCCCTAATTGTCTTGGCGATGTTAAATGCCCCTCCCCAACCCGTATCGATATCTACCATTAAAGGTAAATCACAAGCAGACGTAATTCTTTGCACATCCACTAACACGTCATTTAAAGATGTCATACCTAAATCCGGTAATCCATATGAGGCATTGGCTACCCCACCACCAGATAAATAGATCGCTTTATGGCCTATTTTTTTTGCCATAATCGCGTTATACGCATTGATTGTGCCGACAAGTTGTAAAGGTTGGTTATCAGCTAAAGCTTGACGAAATTTTAATCCCGCATTAATCATTATCATGCATCCTTTTTTCTACATTTTTACGAGAACCTGAAATATGTCTTCGCATTAACATTTCAGCTAATTCGCCGTCTTTTTCACTAATAGCCTGAATAATACTTTGATGCTCGCCAAACGCTCTTTTTGCTCTAGGGCTTGGCATGCCAAATTGAAAGCGATACATTCGAACTAAATAATATAGTTCTTCACATAACAACCTTATTAATAAAGCATTACCACTGCCTAAAACAATTCGATAGTGAAAGTCTAGGTCGCCTTCTTTTTGAATATATGCTTGCCCTTTAATAAGGGGGGCAGCCTGCTGATGTTTGTTTAATAATGCCCGTAATTCCTGAATTTGGTCGTCACTCATATTTTGTGCCGCTAGTCGACAAGCCATGCCCTCTAAAGATTCTCTAACCTGGAATATCTGCAGCAATTTTTCTTTAGACAAAGTGACTATTCTGTAACCGATGTTGGCTTTTCGTTCTACTAATCCACAAGCTTCAATTCGGGATAGTGCGTCTCTTAACGTAGAACGACTGATCTCATAAAATTTAGCCAATTCCGGTTCACTTAACTTCGAACCGGTTTTTATATCACCTTCTACTATTCTTGTTCTTAAATCAGTAAATACGCTATCTGCACGTGTAATTGCAGCTTTCTTAGAAACTTGATTAATACCCATGATGTCGACACATAAATGATAAAATTTAGTTAAGTTAATTTATGAGAGCATAAAAACACAAATTGTCGACAATGTCACCTATTCTTAAAAAATATATGTTGGCTACATAACAAAACCCCATCAAATAAGAGTAATTAATACGTCTACATATTGTGTGAATAAATGTAAATAATTGTTTATTTTTCACTCAAAATAGATTTATAATAACTGTTCCAGTTTCATGAGCTTTTATACTTCAGTTCGCTGAAGTTTTAGTTAGCGCACGGCTCTATAGAGAGAGCCAATCCCCTAAGCCCGGACTAGCAATAGCCTGGGCATTTTTTTGCCTTTTAAAACATAAAATTTAACTATCCTTGAGATGCTCCGTATGTAGAAAAATATTAAATTTCTACTTACACTTAGTCATATGTGTTTAGAGAGGTACATAAATATGAAGATTCTAATAACTTTTGTGATGGTCTACTTTATCGGTACTTGTCATGCGAGTACCTCCAACTCGCTCAGTTATGAATACTACGATATTGAAGTAGACAAGGTGAGCAAGTTATACAACTTTGTAAAAAAAGCTGGTCCAAAGGTAGGAGAGCGCAATGCATGGGCCACTTTAGATTGGGACTTGAATACTGAATACGAACTGCGCTCTGTAAAAGGTGGTTGTCGTTTTATTGCAAAAGATGTTTACGTTGTAGGTAAAGTAACCTTGCCAAAATGGACGAAAAGTAAAGACTTAACCGACAGTGACAAAAAGTGGTGGAGTGAGTTTTCACAATTTATATTGGATCACGAAAAAAACCATTACAACAACACTCTAATAGGTGCTGAAGAGATCGTTTCAGAAATAAAAAACATTCCAGTGACAGAAAGTTGTAAGAAAGCTAGAGAAGAATACTTGTCGATTAAACACAAGGCCTTAAATAAAATCCATAAGTTAGATTTGCAACTGGATAAACAAACTCGACGTAAATTCGCTGGCAATGATAAGTTGTTTGCTAGGTTAAAAAATGGCCAAACCTTAGTTGTTCAATCTAGTTTTATGCGAGGTTATTTGGGGTTGTAACATCTTAACTATTGTTGAATCTTTAGCTCTTTATCAAAAAACTGGGCATTATTAATATAATGCTCGGCAGATTTCTCTAAATAATGTCTTTGTTCTTCAGGAACCGACTTTATTATTTTTGCCGGAGATCCCACCACCAGTGATCCATCTGGGACTATCATATTTTCTGTTATTAATGAATTAGCTCCTATCACGCAGTATTTTCCAATTTTTGCTCCATTTAAAACTACGCTGTTAATACCAATTAAACTGTAATCGTCGATCTCACAACCATGTAACGTAACGTGATGCCCAACCGTTACGCCTTTTCCAATAGTCAAAGGTACGCCTAAATCAGTGTGCAGAATGGAACCATCTTGAATATTACTGCCCTCACCTATTGAAATGACGTCACAGTCACCGCGAATAACCGTGTTAAACCAAACACTCACATCTTTAGCTAGTTGGACTTTTCCAATGACATGACTTCCCGGTGCAAAATATACATTGTCAGCGATTTCAACTTGCTCATCAGCCAATGAATAAATCATATTATTCCCCTTTTCTACGCATTAAACCTTCTTGCATGGCGGATGCCACCAATTTTCCTTCTCGATTAAAAAACTGGCCCTTAACTAGACCTCTACCATTACCAGTAAAAGGGCTTTGGGTACAATATAAAAGCCAATCATCTAAACTAAAGGGATGATGGAACCACATTGAGTGATCTATGGTAGCAATTCTCAAATTCCTATCCCGTATGGAAATTCCATGTGGCTGTAAACAAGTTGCTAAGAAATGATAATCTGAAGCGTACGCCAATATTTCTTGATTCATGCTTACATTACTACCGATTAATTCTTGCGCCTTCATCCATATAAACCGCCTTGGCTCCTGGATCTTAGGTTTTCCAGGGTCGATAACTTGCACTGTTCTAGTATCAATTGGTTTATGGTATGCGATGGCTTCTCGTAATGAGGTTGGCAGCTCATCAATATACCTCTCAAAATATTTGATGTCTGATTCTAGGGTCTCAGGATCCGGTACATTAGGCATTTCAGCGTACTGATGTTCTAGACCTACCTCTGGCTCTTGAAAAGAAGCTGTCATATAAAAAATGTTTTTACCATCTTGTATCGCTTTCACTCTTCTGGTTGAAAAGCTATTACCATCGCGAACTTGCTCAACATCAAATACGACGGGTTTATTTGCATCACCAGGTAACAGAAAATAAGAATGAAATGAATGTGCAATTCTAGATTCTGGCAACGTTTGTCTTGCCGCACTTAGTGCTTGCCCCAGCACCTGACCTCCAAAAAGAGCTCTAAAGCCGAGATCCCAGCTTTGACCTCGGTACAAACCTTTTTCTAAACTTTCCAAAGTCAGTAAATCAACTAGTTTTAAATCGGGCATTCAACTTTCTCAATAATATGACGGTTATTTACATTATTCTATGATGACTGGATCAACCACTCTACATTGCTAGAAGCCCCGGGGCCTCCCCCTAAAAGAGGCATAACTTCTTTCAGAGACGTTTCTATTTTAACGTCTAACTGCCAAGGAGCATTTATAATCGCTAAACCAGAACCATACATTCCTTGACTCTTTTCGTCACTATCTAAGCACATTTCAATTTTTAATAGGTTCTGGAACGAGTGTTGTGCAAGTTGTTGTAATAAATTTTCACTCTTTCCTTTTTTACTCTTTGCACCGTTAAAGTTTACGTTATCATCTGTTCTATCTTGGATCAGCGGATACCAAATTGCGTATATTGCTGTTGGCCATCTTTTGTAGGCACTAATTACCGTGTCTAACACTTTTTGGTATTCATCTGCATTTTCATAAGGAGGATCAATTAGAACTAAACCTCGTTTTTGTTTAGGAGGCGTTAACGCAATAAGTCCTTCAAAGCCATCTCTATGATGTATCGATATTTGTTTACTATTAATATTAGATTTAAGGTTATTCACCTCGGTGTTACTCCACTCCATCAAGATCCCCTGATCTTGAGAGCGTAACATTTTTCGGCTTATTTCCGGCGAGCCCGGGTATTGTTTAAAATCATAATAGTTTGATACTAATGACAAGTAATTATTGATGAGGTCATTATCACCTTGATAACGGATTAGACTTGTAATACCAGATTCGAACTCCTTAGTCTTAAGAGATTCGTTTGAATTCAACTGGTAAATTCCTGCTCCACTATGTGTATCAATGTACGTAAAGCCTTTATCTTTCTCTTTTAGTTTATCAATAATAGACATTTGGCAAAGATGTTTGATGACATCTCCATGATTCCCAGCGTGAAAACTGTGGCGATAACTGAACAAATGGCACTCCTGCTAACACTAATCTATTAGTGGTTGTTAATTAGAACTGATATTAGTAAAAACGAATCTTCTCAGTCTACATTTTCAAGCATTATATGATTAATCATTACTATTAGTAAGTTGAGAACGGTATATTTTTTCCAATGACCTAGGTTTTAACTTATCTAAAATTTGTATAGCCTATTTATCAGTTATCAATATTTTTAGTATGTTTACAGTGTTATATTCTTGTCATACTTCATACAGTTAAATTAGGGGAATTATTATATGAAAATCGCTTTAATGATGGAAAACAGCCAAGCTGGTAAAAACCCAACCGTATTAGAACAACTTAATAAAGTCGCTACACCATTAAAACATGACGTTTTTAACGTAGGTATGAGTGACGAAAATGATCACCATCTTACGTATATTCATCTAGGAATTATGGCCAGTTTGTTAATCAATTCAAAGGCTGTTGATTTTGTAATTGCTGGATGTGGCACTGGACAAGGTGCAATGATGTCACTTAATTTACACCCTGGTGTATATTGTGGTTACTGTTTAGATCCATCAGATGCGTTTTTATTTAATCAAATAAACAACGGAAATGCACTAGCACTAGCCTTCGCGAAGGGATTTGGCTGGGGTGCTGAATTAAACTTAGAATATATATTTGAAAAAGCACTAACGGGAGAACGTGGTGCTGGATACCCAATTGAACGTAAAGCCCCTCAGGTAGCCAATGCTGGTATTTTGTCTGAAGTGAAAGCTGCAGTATTGAAAGATAATTACTTAGATATATTAAAAAGCATTGACCCATCTTTAGTTAAAACCGCTGTGTCTGGCGAACGTTTCCAAACGTGTTTCTTTGATAACTGCCAAGATGACGAATTAGCAAATTATGTAAAGTCGTTAATATCTTAACTTATCGTTTTTTAGTTTTATTGATAATACATACAATAAAAGCTGCATTGTTGTAGCTTTTATTTCTTATCACAGGTAATCAAGGTAAGGCTTCCAACTTTGAGACGGTGACATTGGCTGTCTAACTTGTATGTTACTCAACGTTTTGACCGGGTTATTACTCTTATTAGACTCCAGGCACCTATCACTCCATGTCGCTCCACAAAAATCTAATATTTCTCTAATTGTTTTCTCTGGTTTGGTTACCAAATCTAGGTAATCGACATCAAAAATGGTATTGCTAGACATTATATGCCAATGTTCCATCAAGTCTTTATACAGGGCATGGTAGGTTCTAAATTCCTCTAGATCACAAAAATACGGTTCGTTTACGGCAAAATTATTTTTATACACAGATAATTGAACTTGAGTGAAGTCTCTTTGTATATGTAATATTTTGGATTGAGGGAATAAGCTTTTTATAAGACCAATTGATTGAAAATTTGCTGGCAGTTTATCAATAACAAATTGTTTGTTTTGAGTATGCCTACTTAACAGGTTCAAATAAATTTCAGCCGCTTTTGTTTTGATCTGTTCAGTAAGCATCATAGCTGACTCAGGATAATGTGTAGACGTTTCTTGAAATAGATAGTCGCTCACTTGGGCGCTTAAATAATTCACTTCACCAGCACTACCAACATTGGGATGTTTAACCAATATTTGTTCAAGTAAGGTTGATCCAGTTCTAGGTAGTCCAACAATAAAAATGGGCGTAATGAGATTGTTTGTATCAAGCTCAGTTTCGTTAGTAATGTTTTTACTAAAGGTATTTTTAATGAGCTCAAAAAATGGCGTTAATTCATTAGTCTTGAAATTACATTGTTGTAATTGCAATCTATTCGCCTGCGTAAAGGCTCTCCAAGCTTGTTTGTATTCCCCCTTACTTTCGTAAAAATTACCTAAGGTATACTGAATTACAGACTTTTCTTTAAGTTGACTTGAATCACAATTAAACCTAGCGTTTAACCAGTCTATGTCAGACTTTGGAAAAATATAATCTAATCGAGATAGTTCATGGTAGGTAAATGAAAGAATTTCTCCATCTCCCATTCCAATGACCTTGTTTAATGAACTAATTGCCGCTTCAAATTTACCTAACATAATCTGTTGTAATGCCAACTGATAAAACATGTTTGCACTTAGAGGAAATGTTTTAACACCGTATTCCAATACGGTTAAAGCATCTATTTCTGAATGAACCTCATTAAAAGCCTCAGATAATAGTCTTAATGCAGTGGGTTCATTTGGTAATAAATGACAGGCTTTAGTGAGTAACGAAACACTTTGGTCATATTGAGCTACTT
>NZ_JBPOFP010000154.1:0-8866 GCF_051252315.1 Paraglaciecola sp.
GTCCTCTCGTTTAGTGGGACAATCCATTGTTCAATCCATGAAAAATGCCGACAACGTCGCCAGAGAAGTGGTACAGCATTCTGGTGCCATAGTGGACTTGTATAAGTTTAGCCAGTTCATCGATTCCTTAGGAAAATAAGTGAATAAAAGGAGCCGTGCATGAAATTTGAAAGATCGCTGCTCCTTTGGATTTATTCAATTACGTCATCTTGTTTGCATAGCCATATTGCCAATTTAAAATGTCACCCGGCACGTGTTTAAGCCAGTGCTTTTAATCTGTAGCCTCACCACAACGACCCTTAATTAGGAACCATTTAAATGTTTAAATTACCTAAGGTAAAGTTATACCTAAAACCTCTTTGTTTATTGTTGACATTAATATCTTCAGTGTCGATAGCAAAATCACAACCGAATATTTTGTTCATTTTGAGTGATGATGCTGGTTATGCAGATTTTGGTTTTCATGGCAGTAAAGAATTCCATACACCAAATTTGGATGAGTTTGCTAAACAAGGTGTGCGGTTTGAGCAGGCATATGTCACCGCTGCGGTATGTGGCCCTTCTCGAGCAGGCTTATTGACGGGGAAATATCAACAACGTTTTGGCTATGAAGAAAATAATGTACCTGGCTACATGAGTTACTCGGGCTTAACCGGAGACGATATGGGGTTGCCGTTAACTGAAAAAACCATAGGCAATTATTTACAGGACTTAGGTTACCGAACAGCCATATTTGGTAAGTGGCATATGGGAGACGCCGATAGGTTTCATCCATTAAAGCGAGGGTTTGACGAGTTTGTAGGTTTTAGAACCGGTGCTCGTAGTTATTATGAAATGTCACCGAAAGAACAAAAACAGGATCCAAATAAACGAATGGAGCGTGGTTTTGGTGTGTTTGAAGAGCCTAAAACATACGTCACTGATTTTTTGGCAGATGAAACCATAAACTTTATTAAGAACAACAAAACCAAACCTTTCTTCGCTTATTTGTCACTCAATGCAGTGCACACTCCCATGCAAGCTAGGCCTGAACATTTAGCTTTGTATTCTAATTTAAAAGGCAAACGAAAAACGCTTGCGGCCATGACGTATGCAATGGACATCGCCATAGCAAAAGTATTAAAAACCTTAGAAGAGCAGGGAATAGCGGACAATACCATAGTGGTGTACACCAATGACAATGGCGGACCTTCAGATTCAAACCATTCCAATAACTTCCCATTAAGTGGCAGCAAAGCGAATCATCTAGAAGGAGGTATTCGAGTGCCAATGTTAGTGCGTTGGCCGAATACCTTTAAAGCTAACAGTGTGTATTCATATCCCGTTAGCTTTTTAGATTTTTTACCTACCTTTGTTCAAGCAGGTGGTGGCAGTGTCAGTGACATTTCTGATATTGATGGTGTAGACCTAAAACCTTTTGTTGTCGGTGAGAACGCTAACCGTCCGCATCAAACCTTGTATTGGAAGAAAGAAAATAGAGGTGTGGTACGAATAGGAGATTGGAAGTTTTTACGTTACCCAGACAGACCTGCTGAACTTTATAACCTTGCTAACGATCTTTCTGAGTTGAACAACCTAGCTGCTCAATATCCAGACAAAGTGAAAACTATGTATAAAGCGTTATTTAATTGGGAATTGTCCTTAGAGCGACCTTTGTGGCAGTTAAGGCGTGAGTTCGAAGGTAAAGCCATGATCCGCATGGATAAATTTAAACAAACCAAAACGTCAGTTCAACAATAGGGCGATCAACATGAATAGGTTTCTGACATCAACTTTGTGTTTGTTAGCTTTATACTCTGCAGTTGGTATTGCAGGTGAACGCCCGAATGTTGTGGTTATTTTCGCAGATGATTTAGGATATGGCGATTTAGGTTTTACCGGCTCAAAGGAAATCTTCACCCCTAATATCGATAGTTTGGCCAATAATGGAGTGATTTTCAAAAATGGTTATGTCACCCATCCATACTGTGGTCCTTCTAGAGCAGGTTTATTAACCGGTCGACATCAAGCTCGTTTTGGTATGGAAGTTAACGCGGATCACTCGCCAGATGATCCACATATGGGACTGCCAGTAGAGCAGAAAACCTTTGCTAAACGTCTGCAAAAACAAGGTTATCAAACCGCTGTGATTGGTAAATGGCATGTAGGATCCCATCCTAACTTCCATCCCAATAACCGTGGATTTGATTATTTTTATGGCTTTTTACCGGGGGGACATGATTATTTCCCAGAATCAGTAAAGGTCAGCTCAAACCCTTATCACACCTCATTGATGCGAAATGGCAAACCGGCGCAGTTGGACGAGTATCTAACCACGGCTTTAAGTCGAGACGCCGCCCAGTACATTAAAGCTTCAGGTGATGAACCCTTTATGATGTATTTGGCTTACAACGCGCCTCATTCACCTATTGAAGCGACCAAAGAAGACATTGCTAAATATACTCATATAAAAGATTTAAAAAGGCGTACCTATGCCGCCATGATTGACTCTATGGATCAGGGGATTGGTATGGTAGTGGATGCGTTAAAACAGTCTGAAAAATTTGATAATACCTTGATATTTTTCCTTTCAGATAATGGTGGAGTATGGCCAGAAGCGTGGTGGCCACACCAGAACTGGGCTAGGAACACGCCATTTAGACGAGGTAAAGTGGCATTAACTGAAGGCGGTATTCATGTGCCTTTTATTGCCCACTGGCCAGAAGGTTTCGGCAAAGTCGGCGAGTTTGATGGTTTAGTTTCTGCTTTAGATATTGCGGCTACGTCATTAGCATTAGCCGGGACTGACGTTGAAACATTACCGCTTGATGGTGTGGACTTAACGCCATTTGTTCAAGGTGATAAAACAGGCTCTCCCCATAAGGCTCTATTTTGGCGTTTGGAAGAAGGGAATGATCTATGGGCAGTTCGAACGCCCGAACACAAATACCTGCATCAACCTTTGCCCAATGTCGGTAGTAGTTTTTTTGAAATGCAAGTGGATCCATACGAAGCCAATAACCTCTATGGTCAAAGACCGAAGCAACAAAAGGCGTTAGCAGATTTGTGGAACGCTTGGAATAAAGACAATAAACCTAACGTGTTATTACAAGCCGAACCCTATAAAAAAGCCAGAAAAGCTTTTTACGACAATTTGTACAATGAATTATTGCAAAAAGCCCCTAATCGCCGCACCTATAAAGTGGAGTAACCTGGCATGAACTCGTTTCGTTATATTGTTGTTGGATTAATCTGTAGTGCACCGATAGCCTTTGCGGGGCCATCATTTGATCAAGCTATTAAACAGATGTCGGTACAACACTCACCCGTTATTTTGAAACAAGGAAATAGCAGAGCGGCAATACTTGCAGAGTTTCAAGGCCGAGTAATGGTGACTACCGCTAACGGTGATGCTGGCGATACCCTTGGGTGGGCTAATTTTGATTATTTGCAACAACCCAACACTGACAATAATGCACCCACCGGAGGTGCGTCACGATTGTGGTTTGGTCCAGAAACGGGACCTTATTCATTGTTTTTTAAGCCGGGTAAAGCCCGTACGGTTGAAAACATTTATGTGCAAGACGCGTTTTCAATCAATCCATTTTCATTGTCTTCGCAAACTCAATCTGCTGCCACCTTTAAACAAAATATCAACATACAAAATCACCTAGGATTTACGTTTGAATTGGCCGTAGAACGAAAGATTACATTGTTCAGCCAACCCCAAATTGCTAACACTTTAGATATTGAAATAGAAAAAGAGTTACATGTGGTTGGTTTTGGCGCGTTTACCAAAATGACAAACATAGGCAAAGAGGACTGGAAAAAAGACACTGGTTTATTGTCTCTTTGGGAATTAGGCGCATTTGAGCCTAGCGAAAATACTGTGGTGTTTATGCCAATTCGAGGTGAGTTAAACCAAGTCACAAGTTATTTCACGCCCACTTTAGCCAGTCATACAAAAATCAAAGATAAGGTGGTGTATTACAAAGCGGATGCCAATTACATGAATAAAATAGGTATCCCTCCACAAAATACACTGTCTTTAATGGGGAGTTACAACCCTGAAGCGGGTTTATTAACGGTATTTCAATTTGAATTTAATCCCGAAGATGACTTGTACAACAATTCTGTTTGGTATGAAGAAAATTATCACCCTTACAAAGGGGATGTTATCAATGTGTTTAATGACGGGCTCATCGATGGGGAAGGGCCTTTCGGGCCTTTTTACGAAGTAGAAACATCATCCAGTGCCAAAGCATTAAAAGTAAACCAAAGTCATCAACATTTTCAAAATACCTACCATTTTAAAGGCAATCCGCAGGATCTTAATAAGATCACCAGTAGATTGTTTGGTTTATCTATTCAACAAATACAAAGTGTATTTGTGACAAAACAAAAATAAAAGGATTACATATGTTTACGTCATTAATTGACACTCCTCTAAAAGTGACGCTATTAACTAGTATGGTATTGCTGGGGTGTGGCCCCAATAATAGTCAAGAATCAGAGTCATTGGTCAAAGAAAGTCCCAAGACCGAAATATTATCTCTATTAGATTTTGAAAATGAACAATACCTAGAATTGATGAAATTTAGTCATGTGCAAAGTCAATTAGTGGCCAAACATCAAGATATGAAACAAGAAAGCGCGTCACAAAAAGGTGTTACACAAGGAAACCAAGCGTTAGCCATTACCTTAAGCGCTAAAGATAATTATAAGTCTTCTTTTAGTTTTGAACCGACGTCATCATGGGATTGGCAAGCGTTAGGGGAATTTAAAGTTGCTCTAGACATTACTAATCCCGCCGACCTTTCTGCACAAATTTATTTAACAGTTACAGACGGTAAAGGCCAAACTCATAATCGAAGTGTCATAGTGCCCAAACAATCTAGTGAAACCTATACCGTTGAATTAGCCGGAGGAGACTTAGGATTAGAAACTGGTATTCGCTCAAACCCTAAAGCTGAAAATGATAAAACCGTACCTGTCACTTGGCGTTGGGGCGTAAAACAATTAGATCTTAGTCAAATAAAAAGTATTAAAATTTCTATGACCAGTTTATTGCATGACAGGACGTTGATTATAGATGATTTACGTTTGATAAAAGGTGCTGAATACAGTCTGGATAATTTAACCAATATTGTTGATGAATATGGCCAGAATGCCAATGTAGATTTTGCCATTAAAGTGCATTCGGATGAGGAGCTAATCGAGTTTAAAAATAAAGAAGAAGCGGCCATGTCTGGCGGGTTATTAGCTGACAGAAGTCGATTTGGCGGATGGAAATCCGGTCCTAAGCTAGATGCCACGGGTTTTTTCAGAACAGAAAAGTATCAAGGTAAATGGTCCCTTGTTGATCCTGACGGCTATTTGTTCTTTTCACATGGTTTAGCCAACGTGCGTATGTCTAATACATCAACGGTCACGGGTGTGGATTTTGACGAAAACTTGGTGGGAAAAAGGGATGTTAATGACTTAACACCAGAAGATTCTAAAGGTTTAAATACCATGCAAGGCGAAGTGCTTGATACTCAATATGTATCTTCGTCGCTACGTCGAAACATGTTCACTTGGTTACCTGATTATAATCACGATTTAGCCAATCATTATGGATACCGCAGAGAAGTGCACACGGGGGCGATTGAAAAAGGGGAAACTTTCAGTTTTTACCGGGCGAATTTGGAACGAAAATATGGTGAGCGTGGACCCGAGTCTTTCTTAAATGATTGGCGTCAAAGTACCCTTGATAGAATGAATGATTGGGGCTTTACTTCGTTTGGTAATTGGATTGATCCTACTTTTTACGACCAACAGCAAGTACCTTATTTTGCTAACGGTTGGGTGATTGGTAACTTTAAAACAGTGAGTAGTGGTAATGATTATTGGTCTGCATTACCTGATCCATTTGATCCTGAGTTTGCCGTTAGAGCTAGGGTTACGGTTGAGGCTATCGCAGAGCAAGTTAAAAACAGTCCATGGTGCGTAGGGGTATTTATAGATAACGAAAAAAGTTGGGGTAATACTGGGTCGATATCTGGCCAATACGGCATAGTCATTAACACCCTAAGTTTGGCTGATAAATATAGTCCAACCAAAACAAAATTTACTCAAGTATTAAAAGATAAATACTCGTCAATTAGCGCATTTAATCAGGCTTGGAATACGCACTTTGAAGTTTGGCAAGATGTAAGTAATGGCATTGTAGTCACTGAGCATACTGATGCCATGGTCGAAGATTACTCAACACTTTTATACACCTATGCAAATCAATATTTCGCAGTGGTAAAATCTGAGTTAAAACGCGTATTGCCCAATCATTTATACATGGGAGTTCGATTTGCCGATTGGGGAATGACTCCTGAAGTGGTGCAAGCATCTGCTGATAATGTTGATGTCGTTAGCTACAATTACTACAAAGAGGGGTTACAGAAGGATTATTGGGCATTTTTAAAAGATGTTGATATGCCAAGCATTATTGGTGAGTTCCATATTGGTGCGACAGACAGTGGCTTGTTTAACCCTGGTTTAGTGCATGCAGAAGATCAGGCTGACCGAGCTAGAATGTACGAAGAGTATATGCAGTCTGTTATCCAAAATCCTTATCTAGTAGGGGCACATTGGTTTCAATACACAGATTCGCCTATTACTGGCCGGGCTTACGACGGCGAAAACTATAATGTAGGTTTCGTTAGTGTGACAGATACACCGTACAAAGAGATGGTAGACGCCGCAAAACGATTCAATGGAAGTCTTTATCAAACTAAGTTTGGTCCATCAAAAAACTAAATAGATTGAACTCGGGATAATGAATATCCCTGTTCCGGCGGAATAAAAGCCACTATCTAAAGTGGCTTTTTGTTTATTCCGAGTTAGAGTTATTCATATGGATTTGGTATTAAGGGTGACCAAGACCAGCGTCAATTACCTTTTGCAACGCATTCTTCGCAGTCCCATCACGATTAAATAACAAGGGATAATTTGTACGCCCGGATACCGGCCAGCCATTCAACCAAGAGTCTGCATCTGTTACCCCCCAAAAAGTCACTCTGTCTATAGATTTGTGATGTTTTAAAAATAGCTTGAAGATTTCTGTGTATCTTTGTCCAAGTTCTATATCCGCCTGTAATGGGAAATTAGCGTTGGGATAAGGGTTGTTATCAGGTGTAGCGGCAAGTTTTTCTAGGTCTACATTTGCACTGAAAAAATGTTCTCGTCCTAAATAATCTATATCTAGTTCGGTAACGTGCAGTGGCAAGCCTGTCGCTGCTAAGCGTTTTAAGTTGAATTCAATCTCTTGAATACTAGGCTCTTGCATCGACCAGTGACCTTGAATTCCGATTGCATCAATTGGAATATTTCTTAGTTTGAAGTCTTCAATCATATTTATAACCGAGTCAACTCTGCCTTTACGTGTCATTCCATAATCGTTATATATTTTAATGGCATCTGAGGGGAGCTCTTCGTTAGCGATGATAAAGGCTTGTTCTATAAAGTCGTTACCAATGATTTGGTGATATAAGGACTGCCTTAAACTTCCATCATCTTCGATAGCTTCGTTTACTACATCCCAAACCTTGATGTTGTCACCAAAATGTTGAGCCATAAAAGAGGCTCTTTCACGCATACGTTTAAGTAAAGCAGTGCGACTTAATAAGTCACCTTTATCATCTTTGAATACCCAGTCTGGTGTTTGGCTATGCCAAAATAAAACATGTCCCACAGGGGTAATATGATTGTCTTTGGAAAACTTCACAAAGTTATTTGGCCCAGTGAGTTTGTATACATTGGGTTCTGGATTAAATGGTTCCCACTTGAATGAGTTATCCATTGTCACAGATGAAAAGTGCTGTTTTACAATCTGTGTGCTGGTTAAGGTATGGTTGGCAACCATTTTGTTGTTCATTGTTGCACCAATTAAAAACTTATCAGCGTAAACATCTTTTAAATAATGCGTAGGATTTACTGTACTCGTTTTATTAGTGCAACCAATTAAACAAAGTATTATCAATATGTAGTTCAGTTTGATTAGATTAGGCCTGAATCTATGCATAGGTATATTCTCTATTAATAGCATGTAGTGTGATGAAAATTGAGTATAGCAAGCCGTATTTTTTCTACTGCAAATTGCAAAAAATGGTAATCAAATACTCAAAAATAACAATCTAAATATGAAACGCGGTGAGTGGTGTTAGGTTATGAAGGTTCTTATATTGTTTTAAACAAAAAAACGGCCTCAAATGAGGCCGTTTTTTATGGTCGATACATTACCAAAATAAAGTATCCACCTCCATGTTGAACTGGTATCAAAGGTTATTCATTTAACCCTTGTAAAAATATTAGATGCGGTCTTTTAATACAGCAGCGATAGGTGAATCGGCTAAGCCGTTTTCAGCAGCCCATGCTGTCACTGTTTTACCGTCTTTCTCTGGTGCACTTAGGTCACTTTTAGGCATTTTCTTAACCATCAATGTACCCGTTTGTACTGCATTGTTTAACATTGCGGTACGAATTAAGCTGTTACCACCACAAGAAACACCTGAGTAATAATCTTTAATTCGTAGGCTGAAATCTGACTGAACACGTTTCATCTTTTTACGTAGCTCACCTTTGTCATCGGCTTTCACGATAGTACAAATGTTTTGTAAGGCTTCACCTACGTTAGCTTGTGCATTACCTGCAAGTAGTAAAGATGTAGTAGCGATTGCGATAGAAGTTTTAACTATTTTCAACATGGTTAAATTCTCTTTTTAGTTAAGTTAATTGGATTTGTTTGAAACTTGAAATCTTTTAAGATGTCTTTGCTTCGATGGATGTATTAAAGCCCATTTAACTTGATTAAAAAATCTACAAGGTGATACTTAGGTATGTGAAGTGATAACTA
>NZ_JBPOFP010000155.1:0-8645 GCF_051252315.1 Paraglaciecola sp.
TTTTTAGATAATGCCAAAGGTAACGCTTTTTTAGATACTCTGAATGGTGATGAAGTAGCTGAAATACTTAAAGAGAACGAGAAACTTACAAGTAAGGTAAACGGGTGGTTTGAGAAGTTTGACTTAAAGGTTAACGTTGAGCATTTGGAAGATGTAATACATAAACTACAAGTTACTCAAAATTCATTAGATTTAGATATTACAGATGTTGGTTTTGGTGTTTCACAAGTACTCCCCGTGATTATTCAAGGATTCTTATCTCCTAAAAATAGCTTAACACTCATTGAACAACCGGAAATTCATCTTCATCCACAAATGCAGGCTGAACTTGCTGATTTGTTCATTGATATCACAGATATTGATAAGGATGAGGCTTCTAAATATTTGTTAATAGAAACACATAGTGAATATCTATTGAAACGATTGCGTAGGCGAATCGCCGAAGGAAAAATTTCAGCAAGTGATATAGCTATCCACTCAATAAGTCCCCAGGAAGGTCAAACTGGTGCAAATATTTCAATGTTAGAAATTGAATCTAAAGGAAGTTTTGATTGGCCAAAGGATTTTTATGGTGGTGAGCTCATGAGAGACACAACTGAGTTTTTAAGGAATCAATAAAGTCATATGTCTAGATTTACACTTTCAAGTTGCATTGAAGAATGTTTAGAGCATAAAGTATACATTGCTGACATCTTGTACAAATTTGTTTCTTCAGAAAACCCTTATAAAATTGTAGTGGACTCTTCCAATAAAGTTCGCGAGATTTATTGTCAAATAGCTGAACGAAATCACAACTTTTTAAGTTGGTTAAATGTAATGACAATGGAACCTAACAATTTTATGACTATCGATGTCGAGATAGAGCAATCTGATTCTGAATTAGATGCATTTCTAAAAGTATGCGCAGCATCGAATGGTTGCCAAAAGCTAATCGTTAATTCTCACAATACATTGAAAACGCATGATTATCTTGATGAAAATACGGTTGGCTTTTGTGGTAAAGAGTTAACGATTTTGGATAGAGATGAAGCAGTAGAAGAGTTGCGAGTGCCTAAAACAGTAATTAAAGATTCAATTGTTGCGGATAGAAAGTCGGTCATTAAGGGAGTGAAATTGAGTGGTAAAAAATAAAATAGAAAAATCGGTCGTTGCAGATAGAGGCGCTAAAATTAAGAATGTCGATATGTCCGAAAATAAAACCATAAAAAGAATGGTAAATAAGGATAGTATTTTGGGGTTTATCTTTGGGGTATTAACTTCAGTTATTGGATCTTATGTTTATGAATTTTTAAAACAATGAGCTTTGTCTACTGATACTCAGGTTCCAAACGTTATGATAAATGATGGTGGCGAAAAATTATTATATTGAATCGCTGCTAGTTATTTAGGCTTGTTAGTTCACATCCAATGAATCCCTATCTTTAAGCGAGATATTTTTTTAAAAAAGATTAAAAGGGGTCACCCATTAGCCAGCCGGAGTCAATAGAGCATCTGTAATTGTAAATTAATTGGGGTCGTAACAACGTTATTTAAAAACGTCAATGATTACGCAGATGCTTTTAATTTACCCGCGACTCAAGGCTCGCCACCTATTACTTTAATTTAGTAGGGTAATCGCCATGGGATCGTTAAGGTTGGCGGAAGGTAGAATAACGCGGGGCACAGTTATCGAGATGCAGAGTGGACGTAGTCCATGCTTTATCGCGCAGCGATGCCCTGTTTGCAAAGCGAATGCTTAGTGATCACTGAGCATGCTTTACGACGAAGTCGTGCTATGTGGCGCAGCCATGCCTTAAAATATGAATACGCTTAACGCAACGACATACAATCTCATCGCTGCGCTAAACAACATATTAGCCTTGGCTTCTATTCACTCTTAACCAATAAGCGCCATACATAAAGACACTTCCTAATATTATCGCGAATAAACTCACTTTATCCCACATAGCTCTGAGCATGATTAAACCTGGGCGCTCCATTGAGCCATTCATGGTATTCGGAAAACGACCCGTTTCGAGTGCGAAGTAATCTCTAAACAGCTCTTTAACAAGAAAAACATCCTCAACACCAAAAAATACATACATTAATGTGCCGACTGCGGTGAATAATATTATGGGTATTATCGCCCAAGCCAATGGTGATTTATTTGCAAATGCAGACGTCAACATTAGCCATGCAAAAACCGGAAACATCCAAATTGCGTAGACGAAGGCACTTGCCCACACTAATGCAACATTAGATAAAATACCGGCACGTGGCAGTGCAGCCCATAACGACACGTCATAACCAATTGCCATCACTAGACAAACAACGAGCATAACGAATACTAGTAAACACACTAATAACGTAGCAGTAGTAATGAATATAAGTGGGATCCCTAGAGCGCCCATTAACAACTTACTGGCAATCACGCCGCTATCAGACACCGGCATAGAGCGCCAAAAGAATACCGATAAGTCTCGTCTATCATCAAACAGACAAGCCGAAAAATAATTTATTTGAACGACCAGCGCAACCACCACAAAAAAACCAAATACGACGCCTGTCAGAACTTTAGTTCCTCCTTCGAGCTTTATATTGCCAGCATCTGGATTTTCTAACGCAGCTCCTAAAGATGAGAGGCCATTGAATATTCTTTCAACTTGATAGGCTTCCATTAAAAACAGATTAGTTAAAAATACAGCCACTATGACGCTAGCAACCAATATCGGCAACCAAAACAAAGATTTGCGATGTTCCCAGTATTCTTTTTTAATACTTATTAAAAATTGAGAGAGGTTCATAACTGCGTCTCCTGAGTCATTACGCCAACAAATATATCAGCTAAACTAGGTGAACTGATTTGACCTAACTCGGCCAACTCCTGCTCATGCACACCATCGAATAGCATACTCGTCATGCCCATCATTTTATTAGAATATAGGGGGTTATATGCCGCCGCTTGAGATAAATTTTCATTAGGTACAGCTAACAATTTAAATCGATTACGTATGGCGTCTACACTTTCAACTAAAGCCAACTCCCCTTCTTTGATAAAGGCCACATCGGTAAGAATGTTCTCAATTTCTTCTATTTGATGAGTAGTGATAACAATACATTTAGTCTCATCGTAAAAATCTTCTAATAGGTGGGTATAAAATTGGCGACGAGTAAGTGCATCAAGTCCCAAAGTCGGTTCATCTAACACCAAAACTTTTGCATCAATAGCTAGAATGAGAGCCAAATGCAATTGGGTTACCATACCTTTTGATAAGGCCTTAATTTTATCTTTAGGATTAATATTTGTTTTAGCTAAGAATCCTTCAGCTTTTTGCCTATTAAACTTAGGGTGAATACCTTGCACGTAATCTAAGGCTTGTAACCCTGTCATCCATTTAGGCAACACAGCTACATCAGAAATATAAGCGACTTGATTCAACATACGCTCTCTATTTCCTTTAGGGTTACAACCCAATATGTCAATCTCACCTTCAAAACTCGTTAATCCCAATAGTGCATGCAAGCAGGTTGTTTTCCCCGCCCCATTGGGGCCTACTAAGCCTAATATTTGTCCTTCACTGACAGATATATCAATACCTTTAAGGACATGCTTTTTTTTGTAGGATTTTGATAGTTGTTTTATAGAAATAAGCTCGCTCATTACTTTCTCTCCTTGTATGCACTGAGTAATTCTTCAACAGATAACTGAAGGCTTTCAATTTTGCGGGTAATTTTAGGCCATTCATTTTTAACAAATGTCTCGCGCTCGCGGGTGAGCAGAATCGTTTGTACTCCCTGTTTGACAAATAACCCTTTCCCTCTTTGTTTTTCTACAACCACTTCGTCTTGTAACATTTGATAAGCCTTAGAAATAGTCACGGGATTAAGCTGATATTCCGCTGCTACGTTTCTAACTGAAGGCAAAGCTTCGCCTTCTTGAATATGGCCATCTAATATCCGCTGGATCACTTGATGATATAGCTGAATATAAATTGGCGTATCTGAACTCCACATTTGTTTCATTAACTGTTATCCAATTCCATTTAACACAACAGGTGTTATACATCACCAACACACCATAGGCAAACAAAAATAATAAACATAACTTTGTTTGTCATATAGATCCGGAAAAGCTAGAGCCAAGATCACCTAAAGCGTTTGAATTACATTTCTTTACATTAGGTAGCAATTATCAACAGAAGTCTTACTTTCCCCACATTACACTTTGTTTAAGTTATTTGAATTGAATAAAGGAAATACAATGAATAAGTATATGAGTATACCAATTGGCTTATTATGTCTGGGAATAAGCGCTTGTGATGATGAGCACTTTAGTTGGCAAGGAGAGCATCATGTGCGGGTGTATCAAGATGATCAAGCATTAGGTTGTGATGCAGCTGGTATATCTGTTGAAACTCATGGCAAACTATTGATCGATGAGGGTATCGAATTACACTGCTCACAAAAAGGTCATGACGGCATGGCTTATGATGAATCATGCAATTCTGAAACCGGCTCAATTAATATTTTTACCATTCATGATAAAGATTTAGCTGAAGCTGAGTCCTTGGGGTTTTCAAGACTCTCTACCTTGCCTGATGCACAATTTGATGATTTATGTGAATATAACGTCATATCAGATCAAAGAAAATATGCATTGATCCACCAATTAAATCATGAACACGACACTTGGCTGGCGAATAAAACCACGAATTATCAATTCCAGTTCAATCAAAGTTTTAGCGACTGTCCAACGTTTGCTCCCACTCCAGTCGTTACTATTACCGTTAACGATGACCAAGTTTCTACTGTATATGACGTAGATGCAGAGACATTTTTAACCAATATCAGCGATTATCAAACCATAGATCAATTGTATGACAAACTCGAAGTGCAACTAAAGTTGACGCCTACCGAAGCCGGCTTGAGTGCAGCTCAACCTCATGCCAGCCCTACGTTTAATACAATGGGCATGCCTGAACAATATTTTGTTAATTCAGGTGCTGAAGAATGTGATGCGGCGAATTACACTTTGAGCAACTTGGTATTGCAATAATTTTAATAAGCCTGAACTCGGCATAAACTGGGTTTAGGCTAACCTAACCAAAGCGTTTATATTGAATGTCAGCAATAGCGGCTTCAATGCCCGTTCTCAACTGACTAGCCCTAAAACCCAGAATCTGGTTGACGTAAAAATTCAATTTCTTCAGATGTAGATTCACGGCCTAAAATTTGATTTCGATGTGGGTAGCGGCCAAATTTTTCAATAATCACTTTATGCTTTATTTCAAACTCTAGGCTTGGTTGAATCCCATTTTGTTCAAAAAGCTTTACCGCTTGTTCATGCACTATAAGTGACTCACTGTGCATATAGGGCATGTATAAAAAGTTACGCTCTACAGCTGAGATCTCCTGATCAGTCCCTGAAATCACTGCTTCTTGAGCTAAAGCCAATGCCAAAGGATCAGAAGCAAAAGCTTGGGGAGTGTCTCGAAATATATTTCTAGAAAACTGATCAAGCACAATAATTTCAGCTAATCGCCCTTGCGCGGTTTTACGCCAATCGAACAATTCACAGTGTTGAGCTGGTTTTAATAAACAACCAAACTTTTCTTCAAGCAATTGATCAAAATCCAGATCTTTTACAAACCATTTTGACGGTTCTATTTCCTTAAACCAAAAATCTAGTATTTGTTTGGGTTGCATTTTAGTTTCACCATTTCATTTAAAATTAACCATTCAACTGCTCCACAATACAGGTATTCTTGCGTCGTATTTCGAATGGGCTAGGCTAAAAAAGAAAGCTATCAAAAAACAACACTAATTGAACACAAAACATTATGTATCCTTATTTTACTGTTATTTTAGTTCTCCTTCCTATGGATATTAATAGCTAATATTTTAAATGAAATATATTATTGAGCTGTACAAACTAACCTTCATTTCTATTCTCACAATACCTAAGCTTGTTAAGACATAAGATAGTTGCCTTATTTCTTTGATTTTATGCTCAAATTTGACAAGCTATAGTGAACAGAAATGCCATTACAATGAGGATTATATGTCTAACCAATTACAAGCTCTACGCGAAATCACTACAGTTGTTGCTGACACTGGTGATATCGAAGCGATCAAAAAATATCAACCTGTTGATGCAACTACTAACCCGTCTTTATTATTAAAAGCGGCAGAAATGCCTCAATACAAGTCGCACCTAGAAGCGGCTGTAGCATGGGCAAAAGAACAGTCTTCTGATCCTGCACAACAAATCATTGATGCTGGTGACAAACTATCTGTCACCATTGGTACTGACATAGTAAATATCGTTCCGGGTCGTATTTCTACAGAAGTAGACGCTCGTTTGTCTTTTGACACTGCAGCAAGTATCGAAAAAGCACACAAATTAGTGGCTTTGTACAAAGATGCTGGCATCGACAAAAGTCGTATCCTAATTAAACTAGCCTCTACTTGGGAAGGCATTAAAGCAGCAGAAGTGCTAGAAAAAGAAGGCATCAACTGTAACTTAACTTTATTGTTTGGTTTTGCTCAAGCACAAGCTTGTGCCGAAGTTGGCGCATACTTAATTTCTCCGTTTGTTGGCCGTATTTTAGATTGGTACAAAGCTAAAACAGGTAAAGACAGCTACGCTCCATCTGAAGATCCAGGTGTTGTGTCGGTAACCAAAATTTATAACTACTATAAAGACCACGGTTATAAAACAGTTGTTATGGGTGCAAGCTTCCGTAACACTGACGAAATCACTGAATTAGCAGGTTGTGACCGTTTAACAATTGGCCCTGGATTATTAGAAGACTTATCTCAAGCCCAAGGTGAATTACCTGTTAAATTGAAAGACAACGGCGCAACTAAAACGCCTGGCGCTCCTTTAACAGAAGCACAGTTCCGTTGGGAAATGAACCAAGATGCAATGGCAACAGAGAAGTTATCTGAAGGTATTCGTAACTTTGCTATTGACCAAGTAAAACTAGAAACACTACTAAAAAGCTATTTATAAGCTAAATTAGTTTAAAAAAGCGTCGTTCTGCGGCGCTTTTTTGTCACTATTTTGTACACCCTTTATACCCTACATTTGAGGTCCTTATGACAACACTCAGCAACTCTTCAGCTTGGCAAAGCTTATCAGCTCTAGCAGATAAAACTAAAAATCAACATATGCGTGACTTGTTTGCCGCTGATCCTCAAAGAGCAAATAAATATACTCAAACCGCTTGTGGTATTGAGTTAGATTTTTCTAAAAACTTAATCACAGACGAAGTAGTCACTGCGTTACAGTCGCTTGTTTCTGATTGTCAGGTTGAAGCCAAACGCGATGCAATGTTTGCTGGTGAAATCATTAACCACACAGAAAAACGCGCAGTTTTGCATACCGCTTTACGTAACTTTTCAGGTAAACCCGTATTAGTCGATGGCGAAGACGTGATGCCAGAAGTATTAGCTTGCCAAAAGAAAATCCAAGATTTTGTTGCCACTATCCATAATGGCGAACGTAAAGGTTACACAGGTAAACCTCTGAAAGAGATTGTTGCTATTGGTATTGGTGGTTCGTTCTTGGGACCTAAAATCATGTCAGAAGCCCTTAAGCCTTATTGGTTTGAAGGCGTAAAAGTACATTACGTTGCTAACGTAGACGCTTGTCATGTTCAAGATGTATTGGCCTCGGTAGACCATGAAGAAACATTGGTTGTTATGTCTTCAAAGTCATTCACGACTCAAGAGACATTACAAAATACCTTAACGGCTAAAGCTTGGTTCCTGAACGAAGGTGGCAAACAAGAAGATATTGCAAAACACTTTATTGCTGTGTCTTCTAATATCAAAGCCGCAACAGAATTTGGTATGGCCGAAGAAAACATTTTCCCTATGTGGGATTGGGTTGGCGGTCGTTATTCACTTTGGTCTGCAATTGGACTACCGATTGCTTTAACCATTGGATACGACAATTACCGTGCATTATTACAAGGCGCGTTTGAAATGGATGAACATTTTCAAACGGCTCCAGCCGAGCAAAACTTGCCTATTATTTTGGCAAGTTTAGGTGTGTGGTATATCAACTTCTTTGGTGCCCAAAGTCACGTGTTATTACCTTATTATCATTATTTACGTGGTTTCCCTGCTTATGTTCAGCAACTGGACATGGAAAGTAATGGTAAACGCATTGCCGGCAGCGAAACAGCGACGGATTATGAAACCGGTCCTATAATTTGGGGGAGTGAAGGAACCAATGGTCAGCATTCATTCCATCAGCTGATACACCAAGGCACGGTAATGATCCCTGCTGACTTTATGTTACCGCTCAATGTAGCAAACCAAGAAAACACACATCACGCTATGTTAGCCTCTAACTGTTTTGGCCAAACCCAAGCATTAATGCAAGGTAAAACATTCGAAGAATGTAAAGCCGATTTAGCGGGTAAAGGATTAGCAGAAGACGAGCTTAATTCATTAGCCACACATAAAGTCATGCCTGGTAACAAGCCAAGCAATACCTTTTTGTTTGACCAACTAGACCCTAAAACCTTAGGTGCACTTGTTGCTTTATATGAACATAAAGTATTCGTACAAGGCGCTATTTGGGGAGTGAACTCATTTGATCAATGGGGTGTTGAACTGGGTAAAGAATTAGGTAACCAAGTATTAGATAAACT
>NZ_JBPOFP010000156.1:0-8580 GCF_051252315.1 Paraglaciecola sp.
GAGTATCAACACGCCATATCTTTAGGTTGCGAATATTTTCAGGGATATTTTTTCAGTCGTCCTGAGGTTATTAAGTCCGTATCATTTAATCCCGCACAAATGTCTGTCATTAACCTAATGTCAGAAATGAATAAATCGGAACCTAATATTAATGCCGTCACTTCAATATTCGAAGCTGAAGTCAATCTATCCTTTAAGTTACTGCGTTATTTACAATCTCCTATTTTTAAACGAATAAAGAAAATTGAAACCATCAAACAAGCCACTGTTATTTTAGGTAACGAAGAGTTAAAACGATTTGTATCTTTGTTATTTACAGCGCAATTCTCTGAAAACAAACCAGAACAACTTACCGTAATGAGTTTAGCCAGAGCAAGATTTTGTGAGCTTATGGTGCAAACACATATTTTGAAAGGTATTGAGTCATCCGCATTTTTAGTCGGATTATTGTCACTAATAGATGCATTAGTTGACGGTGATATTAAAGAGTTAATGAACATACTGCCAATTTCTAACGAAATCAAAGAAGCGATAGTGAATCGTCAAGGTGCCTCAGCCAATTTGCTACAATTATGCGAAATGTACGAAAGCGCTGAGTGGGAAACAATCGAGACCTATTGCAAAAAAATGAGTATTGATGCTGACAAAACCTCCGAACTATTTCAACAAGCATTGCAGTGGGCGAGCGAACGAAACAAGTCTTTGCAATAGGCCTATCAATCCCTTCTAAACATATCCCCTTTAAATAGTTCAAAATGCTAAGTAATAGTTCAAATAGATATACCAGTCCTCTAAATATTTTGATATCGTTCTATATATAGAATTATTTCATATAAACCACACTATTTTCGTGAGAGATACATGACAAACTCAATATCAACTGTGACTCATTTAAAACAACTTGAAGCTGAAAGTATTCATATTTTCCGTGAAGTTGCTGCAGAATTTGACAACCCAGTGATGCTTTACTCTGTAGGTAAAGACTCGTCTGTTTTATTACACTTAGCTCGCAAAGCTTTTGCTCCAGGAAAAATTCCTTTTCCTTTGTTACACGTAGATACCACTTGGAAATTTCACGAAATGATCGAATTTCGTGATCAAATGGCGAAAAAACATGATTTAAACCTTCTGGTTCACATTAACCCAGACGGTCTGAAAATGAATGTGGGCCCATTTAGCCACGGCAGTGCTAAACACACTGACATCATGAAAACAGCTGGATTAAAACAAGCATTAGACCACTATAAGTTTGATGCAGCTTTCGGTGGAGCAAGACGAGATGAAGAAAAGTCTCGTGCCAAAGAACGAGTTTATTCTTTCCGTGATGACAATCACAGATGGGATCCTAAAAACCAACGTCCAGAGTTATGGAATATCTACAACTCACAAATTAACAAAGGCGAAAGCATTCGTGTATTCCCGATGTCAAACTGGACCGAATTAGATATCTGGCAATATATCTACATGGAAGGCATTGAAATTCCATCACTTTACCTTGCTAAACCTCGCCCCGTTGTAGAAAGAGATGGTGTGCTCATTATGGTTGATGATGATCGTATGCCTTTAGAAGAAGGTGAAACACCTGAAATGAAGTCAGTTCGTTTTAGAACCTTAGGTTGCTATCCATTAACAGGAGCTGTTGAATCGACAGCAGCGACCTTACCTGAAGTTATTCAAGAAATGCTGTTAACTAAAACTTCAGAACGACAAGGTCGTGTCATTGATCACGATTCTTCTGGTTCAATGGAGAAGAAAAAAATGGAAGGATACTTCTAATGGCAACCAATATTGTTTGGCATAAACATGAAGTGGATAAAGTTAGGAGAGCTCAGGCTAAAACTCAAAAACCATGCGTTTTGTGGTTAACCGGTTTAAGTGGTTCGGGAAAATCGACCATAGCCAACTTACTTGAAAAGAAACTAGCCGAACACGACAAACACACCTATTTATTAGATGGTGATAATGTGCGTCATGGTTTATGTGGTGACTTAGGCTTTAGTGATAAAGACCGAGTAGAAAACATTAGACGAATTGGTGAAGTTGCAAAGTTATTCGTCGATGCTGGCCTAGTCGTGTTAACCGCATTCATTTCACCGTTTAAAAGTGAAAGAGACTATTGCCGTAATTTATTAGACTCGTCTGAATTTGTTGAAATTTTTATCGATACACCTTTGGCCGAATGTGAAAAACGCGATCCAAAAGGTTTGTATCAAAAAGCTAGGCAAGGTGACATTAAAGATTTTACTGGTATTGATTCGCCTTATGAAGCACCTGAGTCGCCAGAAATCACTTTAAGTTACTCAGGTCAAACAGCCGAAGAATCTGCAGAACAAATTTTTGAGTTACTAAAAGAAAAAGGGTTTATTGCATAATGTTAAATGAAACTCTTATTCAAAGTATTGTTGATCTAAGCCACCAAGCTGGTGAAAAGATCATGGATATATATCAAAAAGATTTTGCGATATATGAAAAATCTGATGAAAGCCCGCTAACTGAAGCCGATCTAGCTGCACACAATTGTATTGTTGCTGGTCTAAAAGCGGTATCAGACTTACCTATTTTATCAGAAGAGTCGGCCGATATTAGTTGGCAAGAACGTAGTTCATGGCAATCATATTGGTTAGTCGATCCCCTAGATGGCACCAAAGAATTTATTAAAAAGAACGGTGAGTTCACGGTAAATATAGCTTTAATAGACAAAGGTGTACCTATCTTTGGTGTGGTTTTTGCTCCCGTATTAGAACAAACCTATGTTGGCGTTGTTGGCCAAGGTGCCTATAAAATAACATCAGGTGAAAAGGTTGCTATAAGTCCTAAGAAACACTCTAAAGGTGATACTTGGAAAATAGTCGGCAGTCGTTCACATCAAAGTCCAGAAATCCAAGCATTACTTGAATCTTTGCCCGGCAACACTGAATTGGTCGCTATGGGGAGCTCATTGAAATTATGCCTAGTGTCTGAAGGTGCTGCACATTTATACCCTCGTTTGGGCCCCACATCAGAGTGGGATACAGGCGCAGCACAAGCAGTGGTTGAGGCAGCTGGTGGCAAAGTGACCATAATTGAAGATGCCAAAGACCCTTTGAGAGAAGATGCTTCACCTCTTCGATATAATCAAAAAGATTCCGTTTTAAATCCATTTTTTCTAGTGAGTTGCTAATTATGAATAGCGAAAATACCTTATTACAGTCCGACATTTTGGGCTACCTTGACCAACATGAAAAGAAAGACATGTTGCGTTTTTTAACTTGTGGCAGCGTTGATGATGGGAAAAGTACCCTAATTGGTCGTTTGTTACATGATTCAAAAATGATATTTGAAGATCAATTAGCTGCCATTACAAAAGACAGTAAAAAGGTCGGCACAACCGGCGAAAAAGTTGACTTAGCTTTATTAGTGGATGGTTTACAATCTGAGCGTGAGCAAGGTATCACTATCGATGTGGCGTATCGTTATTTTTCCACAGACAAACGCAAGTTTATTATTGCTGACACTCCTGGCCACGAACAGTATACCCGTAACATGGTTACCGGAGCTTCAACTTGTGATGTAGCAATTATTTTGATTGATGCACGTGCTGGCGTTAAAACGCAAACTCGTAGACATTCGTTTTTAGTTTCTTTATTAGGCATTAAACACGTTGTTGTTGCCATCAATAAAATGGATTTAATGGAATACAGTGAGTCTGTATATGAAGAGATTAAGAAAGATTATTTGGAGTTTTCTAAACAATTAGAAATACCAGATATTCAGTTTATCCCGTTATCCGCTCTTGAAGGTGACAACGTGGTAAACATCAGTGAAAGTACACCTTGGTACCAAGGTGAAACATTGATGAAGATGTTAGAAAACATTGAAGTTGACAAAGACTTTAACTTAGATGATTTCCGCTTCCCAGTACAATATGTAAACCGCCCTAACCTTAATTTTAGAGGTTTTGCAGGTACAGTGGTATCTGGTCAAATCAAACCAGGTGATAGCGTTACAGCGTTACCATCTGGCAAACAATCAAAAGTGAAAGCAATTGTAAACTTCGAGGGTGAACAAGACATAGCTTATGTGCCTTTAACTACCACCTTAACTTTGGAAGATGAGATTGATATTTCTCGTGGTGACATGATTGTTAAAAGTGAAAATCTGCCATTACATTCTAATACTTATGTGACCAACTTAGTGTGGATGGACGAAGAGCCACTCATGCCTCATAAACAATATGGGTTTAAATTTGCTACTAAATTTGTACCGGGCAGTGTGACTGATATCGACTATCAAATTGATGTTAACTCTATGGAGCATAAAGACGCGGTTCGTTTAGAATTAAACGAAATTGCGGTAGGTAAAATTAAACTAACACAGCCAGTCGCCTGTGACCCTTATAAACAAAACCGCACAACAGGTGCCTTTATCATTATTGACCGTTTAACTAACGGTACAGTTGGTGCAGGCATGATTATTAATGCGGCAGAAGAAAATGCTAACAAGTCAGAGTTTTCAGAGTTCGAACTTGAATTTAATGCGTTAGTTAGAAAGCACTTTCCACATTGGAATGCTACCGACATCACTAAGCTTTAATAACAAGATACAATTAAATGGATATTAATCAGTATCTGGTTTTAGCAATATTTGCCAGTACTATTGTGGCGCTTGTCTTAACAGACCAGCGCCCTTCCCTCATCTTTGCCGCGTCCTTATTAGCTCTGCTCGCTAGTCAAACGTTAGTCATTAATGATGTGTTAAACAACTTTACTAACCAAGGGTTAGTCACATTAATTTTGTTATTACTGGTCAGTTCGGCCGTCGATAAAACATCGTTAATTAAGCGTTTAGCCCGAACCCTAGTCACCGCTAATTTTAAAACAAGTTTTTGGCGTCTATTTGGTTTAACTTTTGCTTCATCAGCCTTGTTAAATAACACGGCGATTGTGGCTAGCCTCATCGGCCCAGTGAAACAAAACCAATACCACCATGCTTCGCGGCTGCTTATTCCATTATCTTATTCCGCCATTCTAGGAGGCACTGTAACCTTAATTGGTACTTCTACTAACTTAATCGTTGATAGTTTCTTGATTGAACATGGCCACCCTGGCTTTAACTTTTGGGACTTTACCCTATATGGTTTAGTTGCCGGTTTAAGTTGTGGTTTATTAATGTTTTTAATGACCCCTTTATTACCCGAAATTGAAAACAAAAATAATCAATACCAAAGTTATTTTATCGAAGCCGATGTAGATGCAGATTCCGAGTTGGTGGGTAAAACTGTAGAAGAAAATCATCTTCGCAACCTACCTGAGCTATTTCTAATAGAAGTCGCAAGAGACGGAAAACTTATCACACCAATTACGCCAGACTTTGTCATCAGTGCAGGTGACAAGTTAATTTTTACTGGCAATGTACAAAATGTCGATAATTTAAGTCATATCAAAGGTTTGAAACTTTTCGCTGAGTCTAATGGGTTACTAAGAGAAAACCTAACAGAGGTGATAATCTCTAACCGAGCACCTATTATAGGAAAAACACTCAAGGTTTTAGGTTTTAGAGCCTTGTTTGATGCCGCTGTTGTAGCGATTCGAAGAGATGGAGAGTCACTATCAGGAAAATTAGGCGAACTAAAATTGCAAGCCGGTGATTTTTTGTTACTCGCCACTGGACCTGACTTTATGCAAAGACATAACCTAGTCAAAAACTTCTTTATTTTATCTGAAAAGAAAATGACCACAAAACTCAGTCGAAAGCAGGAATGGATAACATTCGGTGGGTTTATAGTTACGGTTGGATTGGCTGCAAGTTCAGTCATTAGTCTAGTGACAGGTTTGATATTCTTCTTAGCTACACTGGTTATAAGTGGTGTCACCTCAAACAATGAAATTAAACGTAATATTCCATTAAATTTAATAATAGTCATTGTTGGTGCATTAAGTTTAGCCACCGCATTAGAGAAAACCGGGGTAATTAGCTATCTGATGGAAGCCATATACCCTTGGGCATCCTCTGTTAGCCCCATATGGGCGTTAGTCTGTATTTATGTACTTACACTAGTATTAACTGAATTAGTCACTAACAACGCTGCTGCTGCGCTTATGTTTCCATTTGCATATGGCATGGTTGAGTTATTGGGAGCTCCACTCATGCCCTTCGCTCTTGCCGTAGCTTTTGCTGCCAGTGCTAGCTTTATTTCTCCATACGGATATCAAACCAATCTTTTAGTTTTTAGTGCGAGTAATTATAAATTTAAACACTTCATTAAATTTGGCCTGCCAATATCAATTTGTTATTCAACAATCGTATTGCTGCTGCTTAAACACTCATACGGACTTTAATTAAAGCCATTTAGGCTCGATAAGTCTCTGATTTTAGCGGGGCTAATAACAGATAAAAAATCCAAGCAAACCAAGAGACAAAAATAACAGCTAAAATCCACGCTGCTTTCTCCCCTCCTCTGGTTCTATTGGAAACAATTATCGCTATAACAGGAATGATCCAAAAGATAAAAAAGACAACCCCACCTAAAAAAGCAAACATATTTAGTACTCCTTTTATGCCAACATTCATTATATTTCGTTGGATGCATTGTACACAGCAATGACTGTTCCAAAATTAAACTTCAATTAATTCAATAAGATAAGGGGTGTGGTTGATTTCATGGTGAGTGTTTTTGGCTAAATAATAAGTGTTTTAACCAATTTTTAAGGAATGTGTGTTTTTATACTCATACGCATTGGTATTAGAAGTGACTGATAGTCAATTGAAGCAGCCTAGACTCATAGGACCTCAAACGTAGACGGTTCCAACATATTACTCAGATATGAAATACAATAAATTTAGCCTTTAGCTATATAGCTGTTTTAGAAGAGCCTTGTACTGCGAGATTAATTTCTGCCATTTCTTCTTCGGTTAAATTGCGCCATTGACCCGGTTTTAAACCCGCCAACCTTACTGACATAATGCGTGAACGTTTCAGTTTAGTAACTTCATAACCAAGGTATTCACACATTCGCCGAATTTGCCTATTTAGACCTTGCGTTAATACAATTCGAAACACCATTTTACTTTGCATAGTGACAACACAGGGTTTGGTCACTGTATCCAAAATAGGAATACCGTTCGCCATTTTTTTGATGAAGTGCTCTGTTAAAGGGCGATTAACCGTTACAACATATTCTTTATCATGGGCGTTTTCGGCTCTTAAAATTTTATTAACTATGTCCCCATCACTGGTCAAAAAAATTAAACCTTCAGAGGGCTTATCTAGCCTACCTATTGGAAAAATTCGTTGTTTATGACCTATTGCATCAACAATATTTCCTTGAACATGACGCTCAGTAGTGCACGTTATTCCCACTGGTTTATGATACGCAATATATACTCTATCAGACTTATTCTGAGCGCTAGCTGCAATACTTTGATTGTCTACCGTAACTTTGTCACCAGGAGAAACCTTTGTACCTAGCTCAGGTATATTGCCATTGATTTTAACGCGCTGTTGTTCGATTAATTTATCAGCCTCTCGACGAGAGCAATAACCGGAATCGCTGATAAATTTATTTAATCGTATTAATGACATTAATATTCACACTCATATATTGGGCAGGAAGTTGCAGGTTGTTTCATTATTTTATACTGAAATAAAGTAAATTAACTTATTTTAATTGCTGACTGATAAGAGTCTTCGGATCAAACACGTAATTTTTTCTTATGGGGTTATTAAATTTGCTGTATTGCCTCAATACAGCTTTATTCCATTTAGGCGCCTCTAAAAATCGCCCTAATGTATCAACATTTTTTTGATTGAGTTCAGATAGTTTTGTTTCAATTATAACACCATGGCTTTTCGCAAAATCAACACCGTTGAGATAATCATAAAATAAAATCAAGGCTAATCCAGCTTCCAAAAAGTGTCCACCAAGGCTTAAATCCATGTCGCCATTTTTAATATATTGAATTGACTCAGGAGCCCAATCAACTCCACCAACCAAAGTCCTATGTGTGTATTTGTTAGCATTAATTCCGTCAATGATCCCCCAAGCCATGGTATCACTCGCAGCCCAAAAAATGTCAATATCCTTATGACGATACAACACGGCTTTCATTTTTTCTCTAACAATATTTCGACGCCAGTCAGCTGACACGATATTGTATGAGCGGCTACTTTTATCTTGTTGAATAACCGCCTCTACCCCTTGGGCTCTTTGTTTACTCACTGCCGCAAACGGTAATCCAGTAAAACCATAAAAATTTGCGTTACAATCTTCCTGGCTACAATTTTTATCTATTCGAAAATGATGTAATAAGGCTTCAGCTAAACGCTCTCCCACCAAAACATCATTTGGAGACATATGACCAATCCAAAGAGGAAATCGCTCCCTAGGTTTTCCTAACAATGAATACTGCTCTCTAGAAACATTTGTATTTAAACTAAAAAAAGGAATAGATTTTCGATCTAACAGTTTTAGAAAATTTTCTTCAGCCCCCAAGAAAAAAGGTGACAGAATCAAACTAGGGGGTTGTTTTAATCGTTTAAGATAGTGTTGAATGTATTCAACACTATTAAACCGGTCTCTGTGGGATTGAGGTATGTAGTCA
>NZ_JBPOFP010000157.1:0-8465 GCF_051252315.1 Paraglaciecola sp.
ATGTCAGTTTGCGGAATGTAATGGATAATTTTACTTAAGGAGTTTGAAACAACATTTGGCAATTTAGGTAATACGGTGTTTTTATTGGGTATCTTTTCGAAATATTTTTTGGCTAAACTCTTCATTTCTGAAATAGGTAAGTGACTGACTAAAACACCTTTCATCAAGTTAGCAGAATAATATTGATGATAGAAATCAACTAAGGCCTTATGAAGGCTTATCGTTTTTGTATCTGACAGCGAATCAAGGTTTCCCCAATTAAATTGAGATACAGGGTGTTTTGAACTGAGCGTTAAGCCATTTAATTGTTCTAATATCACCCAGTCATTCGGGCTTTTCATCGTCCATTCAGAATGTACGGCGTTACGTTCCTTATCCGCATATCGTTCATCTAGCAAAGCTTCATAAAAAAAACCACTAAACCGATCTAAGGCTTCATCAATGACGTCATTGTTAACGGCTATCATGTAATTGGTATGCTCTAAATCAGTATAAGCATTTTGGGTTCCCCCATTTCGGCTAATAAAGTCTCCATATCCACTTGCTGCTGGGTAACTTTTGGTTCCCATAAACAACATATGTTCCAGATAGTGAGCTAAACCTCCAAACGCCTTGGGTTCTTGATAAGACCCAACACCTACGCTCAAAGCTGCCGCTGACTTTTCTATTGTTGGATCAGAAACTAATACAAATTCAAGCTGATTAGATAAAGTAATAAATGCATATTCACGGTTATCGTTGAGACTTTTAACAATAGAAGATTGAGAAAGTGGCTGGTGAGAGGCTTTATGTCCAATAGTTGAATTACAAGCGCTAAACATAATAGATGAGAAAAGACATAACAAGTAAACCAATATACTGCGATTGAATAACTGCATTAAATTTTGATGTTCCCTTGAGACTGATGAATAAGAAATATAACTGATAATTAAATTCAAAGTTAAAAGCTTTTGTAAATCCAAAACGATTAAATAACGACTACAAATAAAAACAGCACCGTTATGGGTGCTGTTTATCTATCATTAAAAAGGTGAAATCAAGTAGGTTAAACAACCGCGTCTTGATCTGCCCCTTCTTTTTCTACTTCTGTTGGCATTAAGTCTTCTTTACTAATACCTAAAGTTAAAGCAACTAAACTTGCTACATAAATTGAAGAGTATGTACCAATAACCACACCGAATAATAAAGCAGTAGCAAAACCATGAATGGTTGCTCCGCCTAAAAAGAACAAGGCTAACAACACCAAAATGGTGGTTAATGAGGTCACAATTGTTCGATTTAAGGTTTGCGTTAACGATGTATTGATAATTTCTTCAGGCTCACCTTTACGTATTTTTCTAAAGTTTTCACGAATTCGGTCACAAACAACAATAGTATCGTTCAGTGAATAACCAATTACCGCAAGTACAGCGGCTAAGACGGTTAGATCAAACTCTAATTGCAGTACCGAAAACAAACCTAAAGTGATAATCACGTCATGAGTCAATGCAGCTACTGAACCTAAGGCAAAACGCCACTCGAAACGCAGAGCAACATATATCAAGATACATAACAAAGCGACTAACATAGCCAAGCCACCTTGCTCAGTTAACTCTTCACCTACACTGGCACTCACATAAGAACTGCCGCGCATTTCAGCCGTTTCATCTGCTTCACGTAGCACTTTAAGTGCAGCGTCACCTAGTTCTGAAGGTTTTACTCCTTCACGAGAAGCTAAACGGATTAATACATCTTGGCTACTACCAAAATTTTGTACTACTGCATCTTTAAAATCTGACGCTTCAAGTTGTTTTCGAATTTGTTCTAAATCGGCAGTTTGTTGATAACCCACTTCAATTTGAGTACCACCGGTAAAATCTAAGCCCCAATTCAATTGATTAACGGCTAACGAAACAATAGAGCCAATAATTAACAATATAGACAAAGCTGCCGCTGGTTTTTTCAGCGACATAAATGTCACTGTACTTTTCATATTTAGTATTTGCATTTGGCGGCTCCTATATCGACAACTTGGTTAGACGTTTTCCGCCCCACCAAGCATTAACAATTGCTCGGGTTACGATAATCGCAGTGAACATGGAAGTAGCTATCCCAATCATCAAGGTAATAGAGAACCCTTTAATTGGCCCTGTACCGATAGAGAATAAAATTAATCCAACTAAGAAAGTCGTAATATTCGCATCTAAAATAGTTGAAAACGCGCTGTCGTAACCATGATGAATGGCCTGTTGTGGACTGCGACCATCAGCGATTTCTTCTCGTATTCGCTCAAATATCAGTACATTGGCATCTACCGCCATACCAACAGTTAATACTATTCCAGCCATGCCCGGTAAACTTAACGTGGCGCCTGGGATCATAGACATAATGCCCACTATCATCACTAGGTTAAGAGAAAGTGCGATATTGGCTATAAAACCAAACTTTTTGTAGTACACCAGCATAAATATCAATACCGCTACAAAGCCCCAAATAATGGCTTGCATACCCAAATCGATATTTTCTTGCCCTAGGCTTGGCCCAACGGTACGTTCTTCGATTATTTGAACTGGCGCAATCAAGGCACCAGCACGTAATAACAAGGCTAGATCATGAGCTTCTTTAGGAGAATCTAAACCAGTGGTTTCAAATTGATTACCAAACACACCTTGAATAGTAGCGACACTAATTACGCGTCTATTCTCTTCAAATATCAATTTGTCGTTAGCGTCACGTTCACCGGTGGTTTTATACTCTATAAAAACTACCGCCATAGGTTTACCCACAGCTCGTTTGGTGAAGTTCTTCATTTTACTGCCGCCTTTAGAATCTAAAGAGATAGACACTTTTGGCATACCATTTTGATCAAGACCACTATTGGCATCAATAATTGCACTACCCTTCACAATCACACTTTTCTTAAGTAATTGCGGGCGACCCGTTTTATCGTATGGTAATAATTCAGAACCAACTGGTACACGTCCGTTTATAGCGTCTTGTACATCATGTTCAATGTCCACTTCACGATATTCTAAGGTAGCGGTAGCATTTAAAATTTCTTTGGCTTTAGCGGTATCTTGAATACCAGGTAACTGCACTACTATTCGGTCTGGCCCTTGCTTTTGTACTGTAGGCTCTGCCACACCTAACTGATTAACACGGTTACGAATAATTGTGATATTTTGCTTAACCGCATAATCACGGGTCTCTTTTAGTTTTTGCTCTGACATAGCAACAGAAATAACTAAACCACTTTTTTCAGTGAAAACGAGATCTCTATTTCTATTTTTTAAGAAAAATTCTGCTTTATCTAACGTATCTTGATCACGAAAATAGATTTCTACACCCTGGTCAATTTGTTTGACCGTACGGTAACGAATCTTTTCTTCACGAAGTGCAGATTTAAAATCACCTTCCATGTCTTCAAAAGATTTGGCTAAGGCTGATTTCATGTCCACTTCCATCAAGAAATGTACACCACCACGTAAATCCAGACCTAATTTCATAGGTACGCCGCCAAGGGCTTCTAACCATTCGGGAGTATCAGGGGCTAAATTCATAGCAACGATATAATCTTCGCCAAGAGACTTTTCTATTTTTTCTCTAGCAACTAACTGGCTGTCAGAATCATTTAAGCGTACAAGTATTTGCTCATTTTCTAATTCAACGGCTTTAGTCGAAATATTAGCCGAGGCCAACTCTGTTTGGATTTTAGCGATCGTTGATTCGTCAACTACAGCATTTTTGCTAGCAGAGATCTGCACAGCATGGTCTTCACCATATAGATTTGGAGAGGCATATAAAGCACACATGCCGACCACTAAGATCACCAAAAAGTACTTCCATAGCGGAGTTTGGTTTAACACAAGAATTTCCTTCCGATTATGCGATTAAAAATGGGACAACAACTCTTAAAAGTTCCGTCCCATATACACAAGGCTTAAATAGCCTTCATAGTACCTTTAGGTAGCACTGCTGATATCGCTGATTTTTGTACAACAATATTGGTACTGTCGTTTAGACTTAATTCTACGAAGTCTTTTTCTTCAGATACTTTAGCAATTTTACCAACCATACCGCCTTGCGTTAAAACTTCGTCACCTTTACTTAGTGAAGAGACTAAGTTTTTATGCTCCTTTACGCGTTTTGCTTGTGGACGATAAAGCATAAAGTAAAAAATCAGACCAAATACACCCAACATAATCAACATTTCGAAACCACCACCAGCTGCGCCACCAGGAGCGGCTTGTGCGTGTGCGTCTGATATAAATAAACTCATAATTACCTCTTTTGTTAGTTATTTTTTTGTTAGTACCGCTTATTTTGATAAGGGTGGCACCGGCATATCTTTTTGTGTATAGAACTCAGTGACAAATTCATCGAGTTGATTGTTGCCTATAGCATCACGTAATCCCTGCATAACTCGCTGATAATAACGAAGGTTATGAATGGTATTTAAACGAGCGCCAAGTATCTCATTACATTTGTCTAAGTGATGTAGATATGACCTAGAATAATTTTTACAAGTGTAACAGTCACATTTATCGTCTAAAGGACCTGTATCGGTCTTATGAACAGCGTTTCGAATTTTTACCACACCACTTGTCACAAATAAGTGACCATTTCGAGCATTTCGAGTAGGCATTACACAATCAAACATATCAATACCGCGGCGCACTGCCTCGACTATGTCTTCCGGTTTACCCACTCCCATTAAGTATCTTGGTTTATCTGCGGGGATTTGACCTGTGGTGTGATCTAAAACTTTGATCATTTCTTCTTTTGGTTCACCAACAGACAACCCACCAATGGCATATCCATCAAAACCAATTTCTTCTAAACCACGTAAAGAGACATCACGCAAGCCTTCGTACATGCCTCCTTGAACAATGCCAAACAAAGCAGATTGGCTGTCACCATGTTCATCTTTACTCCGTTTAGCCCAGCGAAGTGACAACTCCATTGATTTTCTAGCTTCACTTTCAGTTGCTGGATATGGCGTACATTCATCAAATATCATCACAATATCAGAACCCAGATCTCGTTGAACCTGTATGGATTTTTCAGGCGTCAGCAATATTTTTTCGCCGTTGATAGGTGAACGGAATGTCACACCATTTTCAGTTATCTTACGTAATTCACCTAGGCTAAATACTTGGAATCCACCAGAATCAGTTAAAATAGGTTTATTCCAATGCATGAAGTCATGTAAATCACCATGTTGTTTGATGATTTCTGTTCCTGGACGCAACATTAAGTGGAATGTATTTCCTAAACAAATATGTGCACCCGTATCTTCCAGCTCTTCTGGGGTCATACCCTTAACCGTACCGTAGGTACCCACTGGCATAAACGCAGGTGTTTCAACTTCACCTCGTTCAAAAATCAAACGACCACGACGGGCTTTTCCGTCTGTATTATCTAACTCAAATTTCATTGATTTATCCTAGTGAAAATCTTCAATAACTCGCTGACAACACTATCAGTATAAAAGTCGAAGGATTATATACGAAACTGCTACAGGAGGAAAAATTTAGATAGCCAAATGAGCAATTATTTAACGCAAGTTATGTAGAATTATTCAATAGGCAATAAAAAAGCCGACTAATTGCTTAGTCGGCTTTGATATATGGCGTCCCCAAGGGGATTCGAACCCCTGTTACCGCCGTGAAAGGGCGGTGTCCTAGGCCTCTAGACGATGGGGACAAAAATCTTCTTGCAAAGCAAGCTTTGCAGATTTTTGTAAGGCAAGATGAGCCTGCGAATCGCGCGACCCAATCTTGTAACTCCTCACAAGATATTTTGTCAAACTATTTCCTCATTGGCCTAGGTGGTAATGAGCAATCCTTGTTTTAACACTTAAATCGCATCCTGCAATCTAATCAATATGGCGTCCCCAAGGGGATTCGAACCCCTGTTACCGCCGTGAAAGGGCGGTGTCCTAGGCCTCTAGACGATGGGGACAAAAATCTTCTTGCAAAGCAAGCTTTGCAGATTTTTGTATGGCACGTAAGCCTGCGAATCGCGCGACCTACTTTTGATACAATACAAAAACCAAAATTTTGTCATATCTTTATGTTTACTGGCCTAGGTGGTAGTAAACACTCCTTGATATTGGTGGAGCCAGGCGGGATCGAACCGCCGACCTCTTGCATGCCATGCAAGCGCTCTCCCAGCTGAGCTATGGCCCCTTTTCAATTAAAGCAAATTGCTTTTTTTGAATAACTGGGTGTCGTTCCGTGACAGCGGGGCGCATTCTAGGCATCTGCTGTTTTCATGTCAACGATTTTTTTAAGAATTTTCTCTGTTTGCTATAAATTTGAGCGCTTTGTTTATACGTTGCTCAACTTGAGCTGGTTTTAGCAAGTTCAAAGTCAAATCTAAAGAAGGTGAATTACCAGCTCCAGTAACTGCTACACGCAATGGCATCCCTACTTTCCCCATTCCCACTTCTAATTCTTCAGCCGTTTGATTTATCGCTGTATGAATTGCTTCAGGGGTCCAATCTATAATTGTTGCCAATTTTGTTTGAACCAACTCTAAGGCTTCTTTGGCGACCGGTCTAAGATGCTTTTTAGCCGCTTTAGCATCAAACTCTTCATACTCTTGATAAAAATACGTACTGATTGCAGCTAATTCTTTTAAGGTTTTCACTCTATCTGCTTGGACAGTGATCACTTCTTCTAACGACGGACCATTAGTAACATCGATATTCAGCTGCTCAAAATGCCATTTAGCATGTAAAGCGACTTCAGATGCCGGTAAAGATTTGATGTAATGTTGATTTAACCAAATTAACTTATCTGTATTAAAAGCAGAGGCTGATTGTCCGATGGCATCTAAACTAAAAAGCTCAATCATCTCATCAATTGAAAAGACTTCTTGATCGCCATGTGACCAGCCTAAACGAACTAAATAGTTTAATAAGGCTTGCGGTAAGTAACCGTCATCACGAAACTCCATAACCCCCACTGCATTAGTTCGTTTAGATAACTTTTTACCATCGTCACCTAAAATCATAGATACATGAGCATATTCTGGAATAGGCGCGCCTAGTGCCTGCAAAATATTTATTTGGCGAGGAGTGTTATTAATATGGTCTTCACCACGAACAACATGGCTGATACTCATATCCCAATCATCGACAACTACACAGAAGTTATAAGTTGGCGCTCCATCAGTACGGCGAATAATTAGATCGTCTAATTCTTCATTAGCAATTTCAATTTCGCCTCGTACATGGTCTTTAATAGTGACACTACCTTCAAGAGGTGTTTTAAACCGGATCGCAAAAGGTTGGTCAGCAGGATGGTCTGTTCTATCACGCCAAGTACCTGGATATCGCGGTTTTTCACCGTTAGCCATTTGTTGCTCACGAATAGCATCAAGTTCTTCAGCTGGCATGAAACATTTATATGCTTTGCCTTCAACTAATAGCTGCTCTATCAATTGATTATAACGATCGAATCTTTTGGTTTGATAATGAGGCCCTTCATCCCAATCTAAACCCAACCATTGCATCCCCTCTAAAATAGCATCTATGGCCGCCTGGGTTGAACGTTCAATATCCGTATCTTCTATACGTAAAACAAATTTTCCACCTTGGCTTTTTGCATATAACCAAGAATAAAGTGCCGTACGGGCACCGCCAACGTGTAAGTAGCCTGTGGGGCTAGGGGCAAATCGAGTGACTACAGTCATGGAAGTTTTAATCCTATGAAAAAATTGGCGGCATTTTACCAGCCAATACACAGAATTTATATCTCCAATAGGCGGTATTTTAATTTACTTCACATAATCCACAAAAAAATACACGACATGGCCAGCAATAATTTTTTGCGATATAAATTGTCAACAAGTAATTAACATCACAGTTACAGCTCTTCGATTAAGTGTGCACTTTTTATTCAGTTAAATAATATTTTCAATTTAGATGTTGACAGTTTGAGTCGCATACCTATAATAGCGCTCCACTTAAGGGCTTCGGCTTAAAAGTAAAGAAGATTAGACGCTTAGCTCAGTTAGAAAAGAAGACAGAGCATCGCCGTTCTTATTATAAGAATGGCAAGGGTCACTGGTTAATCCCAGACAAAAAGATTACGGACGCTTAGCTCAGTTGGGAGAGCATCGCCCTTACAAGGCGAGGGTCACTGGTTCAAGCCCAGTAGCGTCCACCACTTTCTAAATCATTGATTGCATTATCAATGTCTCTGGTTTCAAACCAGAACATCAAAATTTGGACGCTTAGCTCAGTTAGAAAAAGACAGAGCATCGCCGCTCTTAATAAAAGAATGGCAAGGTGTCACTGGTTAATCCCAGACAAAACAAGATTACGGACGCTTAGCTCAGTTGGGAGAGCATCGCCCTTACAAGGCGAGGGTCACTGGTTCAAGCCCAGTAGCGTCCACCACTTTCTTTATATTTTCATTTTAAATATCACGATGAGCATCGCCACTCTTTACAAAAGACTAGGCGAGTGGTTCAAG
>NZ_JBPOFP010000158.1:0-8407 GCF_051252315.1 Paraglaciecola sp.
GTTCTATTGTTTAGCAAATATTCTCACCCCAAAAGTTAATTAATTACAGAAAAAACTTCGGATAAGTCCACTATTTCATGGATTTCAGTAATTTTATTACAAGTTGAATTTCTTCATCAGTGCTTTAGAATGCGTAAAATACGAAATGTATTATTATTTATAAAAGTGCATATTTTATTGGGTTGTTAGGTTATGAGGTGAATGTAGACAATGAATCAAGAAATAGAGCAGGCTTTGCTTGTAAGCTGGCAAGAAAGACAAGAACTAGCAGAGCAGATGTTACCCATTATTGGTCGTTTGTATCGAAATCAATCGATCGAGATTTCAATTTATGGAAGAACTTTACTAGGCGCTAGCGCTATCGATGTTATCAAGGCACATCGCGCTGTAAGGTTGAAAGAAAAACAAAAATTAAGGTTAAGAGAAAGCTGGCCAATATTGGACGCACTGAGCAAAATGCACCTTGCGCCAACCCACATAGATTTAGGAAAGTTAGCCTACGCTTATCAATATGACCCTGTTTTTAAAGGGTTAGCTATTGACGAGTATCTAGCTAGTCAGCTATCAAGTGTGCTTGATTGTGAAGACGAACAACAGTCGCAAGATGTTGTATTGTATGGTTTTGGCAGAATTGGACGCTTATTGGCAAGATTACTTATTGAGAGGCAAGGTAGTCATAATAAGTTGAGGCTTAAAGCGATAGTGGTTAGAGGTGGTGAGCAAGGAGACTTAGAAAAACGTGCTAGTTTGTTACGACGAGACTCTGTTCATGGTCCATTTAATGGCAGTATTACTATTGATGAAGAACGACAAGCAATAAAAGCCAATGGGTCTTTTATACAAATCATTTATGCCAATAATCCAGTTGAAGTAGACTATAAACAATATGGCATTGATGACGCTATAGTTGTTGATAATACCGGGAAGTGGCGAGATGAAGCTGGGTTGAGTCAGCACTTTAAGTCAAAAGGGGTTGCTAAAGTATTATTAACAGCTCCGGGCAAAGGAGAAATTAAAAATATTGTTTATGGTGTTAATGATTCTCAAGTGGATTCATTAGACAAAATATTGTCTGCGGCTAGTTGCACGACCAATGCTATTACACCAGTACTTAAAGCAATGGATCTGAAATACGGTATCGAAAACGGACATGTGGAAACGGTGCATTCGTATACTAATGATCAAAATTTAATTGATAATTTTCACCAAGGACAACGCAGAGGTCGTAGTGCTCCTTTAAATATGGTCATAACCGAAACTGGAGCAGCTAAAGCTGTAGCAAAAGCATATCCAGGTTTGGCTGGGAAATTGACTGGAAGCGCTATTCGAGTCCCTACACCTAATGTGTCGCTGGCGATTTTAAATTTAAATTTAAATCAGGATGTGACTAAAGACCAAGTTAATGCTTATTTGAGAGACATGGCCTTGTTTTCTGAATTACAGCAACAGATCGATTATACGGCTTCAACAGAGATTGTGTCTTCAGATATCGTGGGGTCTCGAACGCCATCTGTGGTTGATTCTGAAGCGACGATTACTTCTGAAAATCGGGCAACGTTATATATTTGGTATGACAATGAGTTTGGTTATAGTTGCCAAGTGATGAAATTAATTCAACATATGGCAGGCTTGGTTGCGCCTAATTTACCTAAGTCTTACCCGCTTCAAGTTTAATGGGGTTGGTATAACCCCTTTTGTATTGAAGGGCTTTCTAACAACTTTTAGTCACTTTATCTCAAAGATCCTAGGCTAGCTCATTCTGACTGTGATAAATTAGAGTGGAATGAGTTATTAGGAAATAGCATAGTGAGAATAAGTAGTAATTTTGATAGTGGTAATATTCACGTCATTCGCGCAGAAAGCCCTCAAGATATTCAACTTAGTATACCTAAAGACAACCAATCTGAGTTCTATCAATGGTTTCACTTTAAATTAGACACAACAAGTTTCGTATCGCACCAAATATCTATCCTAGATCTAGCCAAATCAGCTTACCCTGATGGCTGGGATAATTATCAAGCCGTTGCTTCTTATGATCGTGAAGAATGGTTTAGAGTGGATACCGAATTTGATGGTGATTCGCTAACCATTCAATTCACGCCAGAATTTGAGCATGTGTATTTTGCTTATTTTGCACCTTATGGTTACGAGCGTCATTTAGATCTATTGGCTTGGTCTCAAAAGTCCATAGACTGTCAGCAGCAATATCTGGGCGCGACCCTCGATAACCGAGATATGTCTTTGTTGGTGATTGGCCAACCAGAAGCAGGTAAAAAAACGATTTGGGTCACCGCCAGACAACATCCTGGTGAAACTATGGCCCAGTGGTTAATTGAAGGTCTCTTAGAACGTTTGTTAGATGATGAAGATGGCTTGTCTCGTTTATTATTAGATAAAGCTGTGTTTTATGTGGTGCCTAATATGAATCCTGATGGTTCCTATCGTGGCCATCTTAGAACCAACGCCAACGGCATTAATTTAAATCGAGAGTGGGCTAATCCGAGTATGGAAAATAGCCCAGAAGTATTTTGGGTTAAACAAAAGATGAAACAAGTTGGTGTGGATATGTTTCTCGATGTTCACGGCGACGAAGCTTTACCCTATAACTTTGTGGCAGGTTGTGAGGGAAATCCAAATTATAATCAAACTCTAGCTGGTCTCGAAAATTCGTTCAAACAAGCATTGCAAACGGTCACGCCAGAGTTTCAAGATGTTCATGGTTATGAAAAAGACAAGCCAGGTGAAGCTAACCTTACAGTTGCGGCCAATGCAATTGGCCATGAATTTGATTGTTTATCTTACACACTAGAAATGCCGTTTAAAGATAATATCGAATTGCCTGATTCAGTTTATGGTTGGTCGCCAGCGCGCAGTAAACAACTAGGGGAAGATGTATTAGTTGCTATGCGTGCTGTGGTTGATAAGCTGTAATAATCGACAAAAATAAAATAAAGAAATAACAAAAATAAAATAAATAAAGGGGAATTAAGTGGAAGCTTTTCACGGTTTTTTAAAATTATTAGACAGTATGTTAGGTGGAGCCTGGTGGTTCCCGTATGTGTTATTGGGAACAGGTTGTTTCTTTACTATTTACCTTAAATTTCCGCAAGTTAGATATTTTAAACATGCGTGGAAAGTGGTAACAGGTAAATACGATAAGGCAGATGATCCTGGTGATACAAGTCATTTTAGAGCGTTAACTACTGCATTATCAGGGACAGTAGGAACAGGTAACATTGGTGGTGTTGCCTTCGCTATCTTTTTAGGTGGGCCTGCCGCTTTATTTTGGATGTGGGCGACTGCATTTTTTGGCATGACGACTAAGTTTGTAGAAGTAACTTTGTCACATAAATACCGTGATAAAACGCCAGACGGTTCAATGGCTGGTGGCCCCATGTATTACATGGATAAACGTCTAAATATGAAATGGTTAGCTGTGGCTTTTGCAATTGCTACGGTTATCAGCTCGTTCGGAACCGGTAACTTGCCGCAAAGTAATGGTATTGCCACCAGTATCGAAGCGACATTTGGCTTAGACCCATTAATGGTGGGTAGTGTGCTAGGTATCTTGTTAGCTTTGGTTATTTTAGGCGGCATTACACGTATTGCCGCCGTTACATCAAAAATTGTACCTTTAATGGCGTTAATTTATTTAGTCGGTGCGTTTGCTGTTATTTTTGCCAACATTGAAAATATTGGACCCGCATTTAGTTCAGTTGTTTCTGACGTGTTTACTGGGTCTGCTGCGACCGGTGGCTTCTTAGGTGCGACCATCGCTTACGCATTTAATCGCGGTGTTAACCGAGGTTTGTTTTCAAATGAAGCGGGGCAAGGTTCCGCTCCTATTGCTCATGCTGCAGCAAAAACAAAAGAGCCAGTTTCTGAAGGTATGGTGTCTATTCTAGAACCGTTTATCGATACCATCATTATTTGTACTATCACCGGGCTAGTGATCCTTTCTTCTGGTGTTTGGCAAGAAAAACACTTAAACACCTTTGATCGCTCCGACATGTATATTTTGGATGGAAACTATGCTGAGTCTAAACCGGCTGATAAAGAAGCGTTGTTTAAATTTTTTAATGGCTTAGATGATAGTGGTGTGACGGATTATAATGGTCAGATCATTGTAGAAAACGGTAAAGCGGTTAATTCTGGTTTTACTATCATAAACGCACGTTCATTTGCCGATAATGTAACCTTTTCTATAGGTGAACCCGTTGATAGTTACTCGGGTAAATTGGAAGTGGTAGACGGAAACTTAGTGAAGAAAAGCATCATAGTGCGCGGTGAATCATTGATTCATTCAGCTAGTTTGACTGCTTTAGCCTTTACTAAAGGTTTCTTTGGTGAATCGGGCAAGTATATCGTGTCTGTGGGGTTATTGTTGTTTGCTTTTTCTACGGCTATAGCTTGGTCTTATTATGGCGACCGAGCGATGACGTATTTATTAGGTCCACGTTCTGTTATGCCTTACAGAGTTGTTTACGTAGCTGGGTTTGTTTGGGCTGCTGTTTCAGATACAACCTTAGTCTGGACCTTGTCTGCAGTGGCTATAGTGGTTATGACTTTACCTAACTTGTTCGGTATTTTTTTACTACGGAAAGAAATGAAAGAGTCAGTAGATAAATATTGGCAAAAGTTTAACCAAGACAATCAATAATTGTAGTAATATTAACTTCTAATGGCGCGGCTTATTGCCGCGCTTTTCCATGTGAATTCGGAGCAAAAAAATGGCATTAGTAGATTGCCCTTCCTGTAATAAAAAAATTTCTGATAAAGCCAAAACCTGTCAACATTGTGAGTTTAGTTTTGGTGAAGCCAGTCCAGAAGATATTGCACGTAAAAGAAACCTCAATTTATACCTTAAAAAACAACAAGTTCAGACACAGTCTATGATTGCTATGTTGCTCTTTGTTGGTGGTTTTGGTTTTATGTATTGGGGGGGAGTATCAGCAGATGACTTTCAATATAAAATTGCGGTGGGAGTGTCAATCATAGGATTTGTCTGGTATTTAGTTAACCGTGTTCGTTTGGTTTTCTTGAAAAGGACAGATTAGATATGGACGTGAGTATGCTTTTACGAAACATGTCTCAGCCAGTTTATGAAAAGTTGTTGCAATCAGTAGAGACTGGAAAGTGGTTAGATGGGTCTCCATTAACCGAGCAGCAAAAAGAAACCTGTATGCAAGCTGTAATGATGTATCAAGCAAAAGTGCTTAATTCAGACCAACATATGACTGTAGGTGGTAACGGTGAAATTGTGCATAAAAGCCGAGAATCGTTTAAACAAGAACTACAGCAAAATTCTAATAATAATCAAACAATAGCGCGGTTTAAGCAGGATGATATTTAAACACCTTTTTCGTTCAAAACACCAAAATCCTAATCCTCAGGTTCGCATTCAAGCAATAGAAAAACTGAATCAGCAAGATCCAGAACAGAAGTCTATTTTACATGAGTTAGCGTTCAATGATGCCGACGTAAACGTGAGCTTGGCCGCATTACAAAAATTAGACAGTTTTGTGTTGTGGTACAAAATGGCAGAAATAGCCAAAAACGAACGCGTACAAAAACGTTCTCAAAAAATAGTTGAAGACATTTTGTTAACTGAACAAAGTGGTCAACTAGATGATGTTGAAAAACGTAAGTTTGTTTTGGAGTGTCGTGACAACCGTTTGATAGAAAAGTTATTGATGCAGAACTGGGTGCAGCAGGACACTGAGTTGACCATGCAGTTATTGCAAAAGTTAGCCAAACCAGCGATACAAGAGAAGTTATTATTCGATTGTAATAATGAAAGTTTACAATTGGCCATTGTAAGTGAGATGAAAGATGGAACTCAACAAAGGAAGTTACTCAATAAACTGATTAAAAAGAGTCAATTAACACGTGTAAAAGATACAGCCCAACAATGTTTAGATGATTGGTTACAAGCTGAGTCTCTTCCTGTTGAAATCGATAAACAAGTTAAGATGGTTCTGTCTCGTTTATTGGCGTTAAAGGAGAGCGCTGATTTACCCTTAATTAAATCTCAACAACAAACTTTAGTGGCTGAGTATCAAAAATTAAGCAGTGATTTTTATTGTTTAGCCGAAGCTAAAAGAGTCGAAATAGAACAAAAGTTTGCCGATATATCTGAAAAAATAAACAGACATGTAGAATCCTTAGAACCATTGTGGCAAGCACAATTGGCTAAAAAAGAACTACAATCCAATATTGAAAAATTACATACAAATACAAAACAGACTTTATTCAAAGTCTCAAATCAAATTCAACAGAGAATTTCTGATATTACACCGGTTGAGTTAGCTGATTTTAGCAAGGAGATCTTAGATCATATTCAAACACTGCAATTATTGACTAAACAGCTAACACCTGAAAGTCGAAATGAACATAAGAAAATAGAAAGTTTACATCAGGAATTATTGGCCTGTCAGAATACACTGGATAATTTACCTCAACTTCAAGATTCATTAAAAGTGGGCATTGAGCTAATTGCTCAGTTTGAAGACTTACCTTTACCTAATGATCAAAGTCAAATAGAAGCAGCTCAAGATTTTGCTAAGGACTTAAAGCATCAGTGGCGTGTAGCCATGTCGGATTATAAAGAGTTTATTCCAGATAATATCTCTGCCGCTTGGAACAAACGCAATGCTGAATGGCAGTCAGCAGTCAAAGAATTAAAAAACCAAGTTAGCGCAAACTTAACACGATGTAGAAATAAAATAAGAGCAATTGATAGTTTAGTTAATCAAGGTAAATTCAAAGCGGCAATGGGGCTCTATCAAAAAGTTCAAGTTTGGTTTACTGCTTTGCCAGAGAAACAACAATCTCAGCTTGAAAAGTCTTATGCTTCAGCAAAAGAACAAATTGAAAACTTACAAGATTGGCAGGAATATATAGCGGCTCCACGCAAACCAGCATTGCTTAAAGAAGTCGACGCATTGTTAGAAGCCCCTTTACCTGTGCAAGAACAAGCAAAACTCATTAAAGCTCTTAGAGCTCAATGGAACAGTTTAGGTAAATTGGACTCGGAAGCGGACGAAGCATTAAACCAGGCCTTCGATCAATCAATTGAGAAAGCGTTTGAACCATGTCGTTTACATTTTGATAAACAGCAAAAAGAACGCGAACAAAACTTAATTAGCAAACAAAATATTTTATCCAAACTCTCTGAGTTAAATGACTCCCAAGGGAGTGTCACAGAAATAGCAAAAAACCTAAGAGAGTTACAAAAAACGTGGCAAAAAATTGGTGCTGTAGATTACAAATTGCGTTCAGAAATACAAGAACAGTACCAACAATTACTCAAACCTATTACAGATAAAATTAATCAGTTTTATCAAGAAAACCAAGAGCAAAAACAAGTGTTAGTGGATAAAGCAGCTAAACTTCTAGAGCTTGAGTCTATCGATGAGGCTATCGAACAAGTTAAAGGTTTACAAGAAAAGTGGAAGTTAATCGAACACGCCGGTAGAAGAGCCGAGTCAGACTTATGGCAGGCTTTTCGCGAGGTTAACGATCAAATTTTTGCAAAACGAAATGCTGAAAATCAAGTAAGAAAAGAGCAGGTCAAACAACAAGTCGATCAGGTCAAAGAAAAGGTCGCTGAGATGGAAGCGTGTTTGGCACAGGCCCAAGATAAAACTGATGTTCAAACAGCTTTACAAGCAAAACAAGAAGTTAATGAATTGTTGGCCTTGTTGCCGCATTCTGAGCAAAAGTCCATAGTGCATCGCATACAAAAAGCCGTTGACGCTCAAAAAACAAAGTTAACCTCATTACGAGCAGCGGAAAAATTAAAACACTTTAAAGATATCAATTCCATTTTAGAAAATTGGAAGGACGACACTGATTTAACTGAGCAAGTTAGTGTTTTACCTAAAAATTGGCAAAGCTGTTTTCTAAATGTAAATGATAAAATTAACCGTAATGAAGTCTTACTAAAAATGGAAATATTGGCCGATGTTGAATCACCTAAAGAAGAGGCCGCCAATAGACAATCAATACAAATGCAATTAATGGCACAAAAACTCCAAACTGGCCAAGTCTTAGATTTGAATAGTTTGTATAAAGATTGGATAAGCGCAGGAAAACTCAGTAACAAAAGCCAATCGGATTTAACTCGAATACAGAGAATATTTTTATCCTAATGCGTTTATTACAAGGTTAAATCACTAATTTAGCCTTGTATTTGTGGGGCTTAAAGGTAATTTAAGCTATATTCAAATTGTTACACAAGCGGTTAACTATGAGCGTATGAATTGAGTAAACTCATGGGGGAATAGTGAAGTTTTATCATTGGTTTTTGTTCTGCTTAGTATTACAGATTATTATTGGGACTTTGAGCTCCAAGGCTTATGCTAAACCTCCCATTTCGAATTCCAATAAAGTCGTACTTTTTGTA
>NZ_JBPOFP010000159.1:0-8374 GCF_051252315.1 Paraglaciecola sp.
CAATTATACAGGTATAACTAACTCTATCGCTAAAAGAATCAGAACTGCGCCCATAAACCGATCAAACCAGTATCCTTTAGAAGTAATCAAGTTTCGAACCTTTGATGTACTTAGAAAAAACGATAGAGTACAAAACCAAACACCGGTTGCTACAGCCAAATACAAACCATACAGGGCTTTTATTTCATTTGGTGTTTCAATCGAAACTATGCCAACAAAAAGAGTTAAAAAAAACAGAGTAGCTTTAGGATTTAGCCCATTGGTTAAAAAACCAATTCCAAATGCTTTTGAATCAGAAATATTTGGCTGTTTCACCATCTCTGAGTTTTGACCTTGTTTCTTTGGCGCTTTACTTCTCACTGAAGTCCACCCTAAATAAAATAAATAACCAGCTGCTGCATAGATAAAAATTTGAAATACAATGGGGCTAGTTTTCAACATCAAGCCAAGCCCCAAAAGTGAATAAATCACATGAAGCAGAATAGCAAAACCAACCCCGATACTCGTAATAATTGCCGCTCGACGACCATATTGAACACTGTGTTTTACTACTACAGCAAAATCAGGTCCAGGGCTAGCTACCGCTAGTAAATGAACACCCGCTATGGTTAAAAACTCAATCCAGTACATCTCAAAATTAGTTAACAAGTGCGCCCCTCCCTAATAACTTTTCTACAAATTCAGGTACGAGTTGACTTGCTACTCCATAATGCTTTTCATCAAATTCAGTTTGTCCAGAACTCGGTTCTAGATTGAGTTCAATAGTATGAGCGCCGTTTAAGTTTGCTTGGCTTACAAAACCGGCAGCAGGATATACCGTGCCCGAAGTACCTATGGAAATAAACAAATCGGCTTCTGATAACAACTCTTCAATAGTTTGCATATATTTAGGCATCTCACCAAACCAGACTATGTCTGGCCGCATTGCACTGCTAGATTGACAACATGTACATTGAGTATTTGCATCTATGTCAGTGTAACGTTCTACATTTTCACCTGACGTAACACAACGCGCAGATAATAAAGAACCATGCATGTGAAGTACGTTTTTATTACCCGCTTGTTGATGCAAGTTGTCTACATTTTGAGTCACTAATACAAAACGTTCTTGGAGAACGCTTTCTAATTTTGCAAGGGCAATATGTGCCAAATTTGGTTTTACTTCTGGGCTTAACAATTGTTGACGACGTTGGTTGTAAAATCGATAGACCAACTGAGGGTTGGCTTCAAAACCTTCTGGTGTTGCCACCTCTTGAATAGAGTGTTCTTCCCATAAGCCGTTATTATCTCGAAAGGTTTTCAGTCCTGATTCAGCTGAAATGCCTGCCCCAGTTAATACAACGACTTTTATATCTTCTATATTTTTGTTCAAAAATGTAGTTAACACCTAAAACCTTATTATTCTATTATCTTATTCTTCGACGGGTATGCTAACAAAAATTACCTTTCAATAAACAATTAGAAAAGAATTGAAACAACAAAATTGTAATGGCTCATGTACAATTGTCTCAAATTTAATATCAAAGCAAAACTATGTCATCTAGTGTTATTTTACAGCCCGGTCGTGAAAAATCTTTGCTGCGTCGCCATCCTTGGATATTTTCTAGAGCCATAGAGAAAACCGTAGGTCGATTACACAAAGGCGATACGGTTGATGTTTTTTCCCATGACGGAAATTGGTTAGGTCGAGGAGCTTGGTCACCTGAGTCACAAATCCAAGTTAGGATCTGGACATTCGATGAAAATGAAATCATTGATAACGGCTTTTTCCAAAGAAAAATAGCCACAGCTCAATCATCAAGGGAAGATATTATTTCTCGCCATGGTTTAACTGGATACCGTTTAATAGCCGCCGAATCTGATGGTTTACCCGGTGTGACCATTGATAAATACGATAATGTCTTAGTTTGCCAATTATTATCAGCTGGTGCTGATAAACACAGAAATAAAATAGTTTGGGCGTTGACTAAACAATTTCCAGAAGCGTCAATATATGAACGTAGCGACGTTGCAGTGCGCAAAAAGGAAGGATTAGAAGAGGTTACTCAAGTTTTACATGGGGACGTACCAGACGAAGTCACCATAGAAGAAAATGGCATTAAAATATTAGTAAATGTTAAACAAGGTCATAAAACTGGATTTTATTTAGATCAACGAGATAACCGCGCATTAGCGGCAAAATATGCCAAAGACAAAGATGTTCTTAATTGTTTTTGTTACACCGGTACATTTGGTAGTTATGCGTTAGCAGCCGGCGCTAAAACAGTCACAAATTTGGATGTTTCGGACTTAGCTTTAACCACGGCTAAAAGAAACCTAGAAGTGAATAACCTTGATGTTTCAAAATCAAAATTTTTGAACTTAGATGTATTTCAAGCGTTAAGAGACTTTAAACAAGAAAACCAACAGTACGACCAAATAATATTAGATCCACCTAAATTTGTAGATTCTAAATCATCTTTAAATCGTGCCTGTCGAGGTTATAAAGACATTAATATGTTAGCAATGCAAATATTGAAACCAGGGGGGATTTTAGTGACATTTAGTTGTTCAGGTTTGTTATCTTCGGACTTGTTTCAAAAAGTGGTAGCCGATGCAGCATTAGACGCAGGTAGAACAGTACAATTTATAGAACGACTTGGACAAGCAGCCGACCACCCTGTAGGCAGTAATTACCCAGAAGGGTTTTATTTAAAAGGGCTCGTTTGTAAAGTGATCTAAATCACTTCTCTTGGTGAAAACCAAACAATAAAAAAGCGACCTAAGTCGCTTTTTTACATTTATTTCATTTCAATTATTTCGACACCAACTGAACATGAATTTTCATCAATTAAATCACATCGCACTACTTTAGTGTCTGCGGTTAACGATGGAATCTGAGAATTGGTAGATTCAATGTGGACATTAATTAACGTGCCTAACTCCACTGACTCCTCGGCCAATTCAAATGACATACCTGATGCACTAATGTCTTTACAAACAGCCTGAATCCCGCGAGTTGACTCCTCATCCTTGATTTTAAGTTCGCATACAGAATTAACCATCATACGAAAAAAATTGCGCTTATCATCGTAACCTAACATTTAATACCTCATAGTGTTTAAATTCTATACATGTGTTTATAGGGTGCTAAGAAACCAATGTCAACGCTTGATATTTAAATTTGCTCCAAATGATTCAATATTCGTTTTACCGATATTGGCGCGGAAGTCCCTAGTTGTTGAGCAAAAAATGAAACCTGCAATTCTTGCAACAGCCACCTCACCTCTTTTAATTCTTTGGGTTGTGGCATATTGGCTGGGATTTGATTACATTTTGCCAAGTAAGCTTGCTCTGCTTTTTCAACATTGAGTTGATGTAACTTGTCTTTAGTGGGATCAATCGGCAGTTTTTCTAAGCGTTTTGCAATCGCCTTAATATACCTCTGCCAATCACTAAGGCGTTTTACACCGATATCAGCAGCGAAGTCTTTGTATACCAAAGAATCAAGTTGGGCTTTAATATGCCCTTGAGCATAAATTAAATTAAGTGGCACGCTGCCTTTCATCTTTTTCTTAATTTCATGGGCTATGGTTAAACCCGCCTCCACTTTTTTGGCAACCTCTAATACAATGTCGTTAATTTCTTGACGAACAAATTCACAACAAGCATTAAAATGTGTTTTATCTCTTACGTCGACATCGTATTGCTCACAATATTCGATTATCAACTGATCTACTGCGGCATTAATACAATCATCAATTAATGCTTTTATCTGACCAAAAGGATTAAAATACAGCCCTAATTTTGCCTTGTTTGGCAATTTATCCTGTAAATATTTAATCGGAGACGGAATGGCTAAAATGATTAAACGACGCACCCCCAACTTATGAGATTCCTGTGCAATATGGTCTTGATCAAACAATTTAACCGCAACTGTTTTACCTTCATTAACTAAAGCCGGATACGCTTTCACTTCGTATCCCCCAGACTTGTTAATAAACTCTTTAGGCAGTGACTCTATACTCCAACTTATTAAGCCTGTTTTTTCCAATTCTGGCGTGGCCACTTTTTGTAAGTTTTGCTTAACCTTACCTTGTAGCTTTTGTTGTAATACATTTAAATCTCTGCCCTGAGCAATCACCTGCCCTTTGTTATCGAGTACTTTAATATTAAAAATTAAATGTTTAGGCAATTTATCAATAGGCCATTCAGACACCTCAACGTCTCGCCCCGTCATGCGTTTTAGCTTTAACGACAAACTAGGTAAAAACTCTATTGAGTTTCCTTTTTTATCTTGAGTTTGCATATCAGCTAAACAAGCATCAGCATAATTTGGCGCCGGTACGAAGTTACGTCTTAGCGATTTAGGCAGAGCTTTAATAAGTGCCACTATCAATTCATGCCTAAGCCCTGGGATCAACCAGTCTAAACCTTGCGTAGTAACCTGATTCAATAATGCCAATGGCACCATTAAACTCACGCCATCATCTTCATCTTTGGGATCAAAGTGATAATCTAAACCTAAGGTTAAATTACCTTGCCTGAAGGTTTCTGGGAATGAAAACCCATCGATATGATTGGTGGTCTTTTTGAGTAAGGCATTGGGATCAAAATCTAATATTTTTGCATTGTCTTGAGACTGTTTTTTCCACCACTTTTTAAAACTCGCATCAGAACAAACATGTTCAGGGATCTTTTCAGAATAAAAAGCCACGAGTGTGTCTTCATCAACTAATAAGTCACGCCTTCTACTTTTACTCTCTAGGTTTTCAATATCTTCTATTATTTTGTGATTGTGGGATAAAAAGGCAAAATTAAGCCTAGTATCCATATTCACCAAAGCTTCACGAATAAAAATCTCGCGACTAACGACGGGATCAATTTGGCTGTAGGTTTTGCGTCTTTGGCTAACTAATACTAAACCATACAAACTTACTTTTTCGAATGCTTGTACTACACCTTGTTTTTTCGACCAGTGAGGCTCTGAGAATTCTGACTTAGTTAAATGTCCAGCGATAGACTCAATCCATTCTGGTTCAATTTTGGCAGCGACTCTTCCGAATAAATGGGCTGTTTCTACTAACTCAGCAACCATAGTCCATTTTGGTTGAGCCTTGGCTAATCCAGATCCGGGAAATATCATAAAACGGCTATTTCTTGCGCCTAAATACTCTCGGTCTTTGTCTTTATTACCAATATGAGATAACAATCCCGAGGCAATAGCTTGGTGTATTGCTTGATAATCCGCTTCTTGTGAAGAAATTCCAAAACCCAATTCGGCGATGGACTTTTTAAGTTGGCTAACAATATCTTGCCACTCACGCATGCGCATAAAATTGATAAAATGTTTTTTACACCAGCTACGTAATTGATTTGAAGATAAGGCTTGTTGTTGATCTTTAAATTCACGCCATAATTGAAAAAAACCTAAAAAGTCGGATTCTTTATTAAAGAAATCTTCCTGAGCTTGGTCAGCTTGTTGCTTTTTATCTTGTGGACGTTCTCTGGGGTCTTGAATACTCAACCCCGCAGCAATGATCAATACTTCATGTAAACTGTTCTGCTTAGCCGCTTCTATCACCATACGAGCGTATCTAGGGTCAATAGGTAATCGGGCTAATTGCCGCCCCATCTTAGATAGCTTTTGTCGCCCCAGATCCAAATCAATGGCGCCAAGCTCTTCTAGCAGTTTAAATCCGTCATTTATCGCTCTTGAATCAGGGGGTTGAACAAATGGGAATTGGTCTATTTTGCCTAATCCCAAAGCCATCATTTGTAATATAACCGAGGCTAAATTTGTGCGAAGTATTTCTGGATCGGTAAACACATCACGAGACAAATAATCTTCTTCAGAATACAAACGGATACAAATACCGTTTGATACACGGCCACACCGCCCTGCTCTTTGATTTGCCGATGCTTGTGAAATAGCTTCAATAGGTAAACGTTGTACTTTGCTGCGCACGCTGTACCGAGAAATACGAGCCGTTCCAGGATCGATCACATACTTTATACCAGGTACGGTTAATGATGTTTCAGCCACATTCGTTGCCAGTACAATTCTACGCCCTGTGTGTGAGGCAAATACTTTGTTCTGTTCGCTGTTACTTAACCTAGCGTACAAAGGCAACACTTCTGTATTTCTATACTGTTGTTTGTTTAAAGCGTCTGCCGTATCACGAATTTCACGCTCACCACTGAGGAAAACTAAAATATCGCCACGTGGCTCATGCAACAACTCATCAACCGCTTCGGTAATGGCTTGTATTTGATCATACTCACCACTATCCATTTCTTTATAGCGCATTTCTACTGGGTAAGTTCGACCACTAACTTCAATCACAGGCGCGTCATTAAAGTGTCTAGAAAATTTAAGAGGATCAATGGTCGCAGAGGTAATGATGAGTTTTAAATCGGGTCTTCTCGGCAATAATTGTTTGAGATATCCCAAAATGAAATCAATGTTTAAACTTCTTTCATGGGCTTCATCTATGATGATAGTGTCATATTGATTAAGAAATTTGTCCTGTTGAATTTCAGCCAGCAAAATCCCGTCAGTCATTAGTTTAATGTAGGTGTTATCCGACACTTGGTCAGAAAACCTGATTTTAAAACCAACATGTTGGCCTATGGGGCTTTTTAATTCTTCAGCAATTCGGCTAGAAACGGTTCTAGCTGCTAACCGTCTTGGCTGTGTGTGTCCAATTAAACCATTAATGCCTCTACCTAATTCAAGACATATTTTAGGAATTTGTGTGGTTTTACCTGACCCCGTTTCCCCAGCAATGATCACAACTTGATTAGATGCAATGGCTTTGGCTATCTCATCTTTCTTTTCACTTACCGGTAAATCAGGGTACTCAATATCAGGACATTGTTGTTGGCGGGTTTGTGCTAGTAACCACGACTTTTCAACATCTTGATTGAGCTTCTGCAAATAATCAGTTTGTTTATCAGGCGCAATGGTACCAAATCGTTTGATTCGAGACTTCAATCTAAAGACGTCTTTAGACATACAAGCTGGTATTTTTTGAGATACTGTTTTTACATTTATTTTGGAAATTGGCGCGGAAGACAAGGATAAGTGCTCTAGTTCAAAAATGGATAATCGTTTTACGAATGCGGATCCTAGAAGAATATGCTAACAATTGCTAGAGGCTATTTAAAATGGGCAAAACACAAACGCCAGTTTTACACGTATTCCCCCTTTAAAAAGATGATAATTAACTCGCTTGTTTATCCCCATCATTTAATTGCAAACTGGATATCCCCTTAAATATAAAGGGTATTAATATACATTTAAGGTTACGTCTCCTTTATTAATTTAAGAATAAACGATTGAAAAACAGTTATATTGGTATTTTTTCTGGACTGATGTTAGTTAACTTCCAAACAAAAGCGATGTTAGTAAAACTTCTACAAGTAAAACTAACATCGCTATAATGACTTATTTAAGTTGGTCTAAGTGCCGATTCAATGTTAACTCCACCCGCTTAATTTCTCGGATTAAAGAAGACCTGCTCATTTCAGCCCATATCCATTGTTTACCTGCTACCTGTACAATAAAAGCAGTGAGAAAACAGACTCCCCAAAATATTTGGTCGCTTACATTTCCGGCATTAAAAAACTCATAGCCAGCCCAGATAAAGACACCAGTCATTATAGCTATTCCTACGTTGACTATAATAAACCATATCTTCAAACTACTACGATAAGAACCAACAACAAAGTCCATAATTCCTTTTTCTTCAGCTAAAATTTCATCAATCTCTGAAGATTGTTCATTAAGTTCTCTTTTAATTTTTTCATCAATATTCATTTTCTTTACTCCCATATTTTTGTCTTAATAAATGCCTTGCTCGGTTTAATCGCGACTTTACTGTGCCAATCGGTATTTCAAGTACCACGCTCACCTCAGCTACCGACATTTCATCCAAATAAAATAGATGGATCATATGCCTTTCCGTCGTGGGCAAAGTATCAATAGCTTGAATAAGTGAATCAGTATTACCTTGTTTTATATTCACATCAATATCATCAACACCGTCTGGTAAATCGTCATACGCCGCTGTTGATTCAATTAACTTATCTCTGGTTTTAACTTGCCTAACTAAATCAATGATCCGCCAACGTGTTAATCGATATAACCAACTTTTGAATGCCCTAGGGTCTTTTAACTTAAATATAGTTTTAGATGATTTTATCCAAGCTTCTTGAGTGGCCTCTTTAGCTAACTCTTGGTCTTGACACAATTTATAAGCAAACCGTAACAAAGCTTTGTGGTGTCGCTGAAAAAGCACTCTAAATGCATCTTGGTTGCCCTTTTGAGCAGCTAGCACCAGTAAGTCTTCTTCGGCTTTGTTAATCAACTTCAATCCTTAGTATATTTTTG
>NZ_JBPOFP010000160.1:0-8124 GCF_051252315.1 Paraglaciecola sp.
CATTAAGAATGATGTCGGTTGGTTAAGTGAAGATGAGTACCTTGATGTTTTTAATGCAATACCTCGGCAAACTGTGTATGTGTTCGAAACTTTTGAACGTATCAATAAAACAACAGGTTTGAGAAAACGATTGTCTTCAAGCTTTGTTTTAAGCTGGCAGAGCTTTAACAAGTTTCAACAATCTACAGATATACTCTTCTTGTATATTGTAACTGAACATCTAGATTGGGTGTTTTATGGAAATAGGGATATATGGTCTTTTTCAACACGACATATAACAAATACATAAACCGGATTTGTGGAAAAGCGCCACTAACCGGTTATGAAGAGTGTTGAATGTCCGCTAACGAGAAGATACTTAATTCAGCAAACATTCAAGTATCTTCAATAAATAACCCTAATTGATCCCGCATTTAACAAATACTACATCAATCCACAGATTTTTGAACGTCCGGAAACTGCCTCATAGGAGCCGTCCCAATACGGAAGCTCGTATGACCGCAACTCATTTGAGCCATTCAAATCATTTCGATAATAATTCAACCAAATAGCTGTTTCGCTTATGTGCGTTGCTGTGCGCTTCTGTAATGGCTCTAAGATCATCCGAACTGCCAACCATATGAATTTCATTCTCGGCTCTAGTGATTGACGTATATAACCATGCTCTATCAACGATTTTGCCCTTCTGTAGTGCGATTATGACTCTAGGAAACTGGGAGCCTTGGGCTTTGTGTAGGGTTATTGCATAACCCAACTCCATGCAATCGAGCACAGATTGAGTAATTTCAATCTTATCTCCAGAATCGAGGGTCACTTCACCGTAACTTTCTCCAGATGACTTAACGCTAGTTAGTGTGCCGAGCGAGCCGTTTTGAATGCCTTTGTCGTGGTGGTTTTGCGTAAATAGAATTGCATCATTCAATCTGATGTTTTGAAAGAATCTCTCACCGTGCATTTCAAACTCAAGCCTATTCCCGTTAGGGTTTACAGCCTCTTGCGTCAGTTTATTAATGTTAGCAACAAGTGCTTTGATTGGAGCCATAACACGACTGTTTTCAGGTGATTGTTGATACAACTCACAACACACTCGGGCGATGTTTTTTTTATTCGTTTCGTGGAAGTGAATAGCGCCTGTGCTTAATTGCTCTGGCACGACACCCTGATTAATGAGCTTGGAGTATTCGGGAATACCCGTTGAGCCTTCTTGACGCTTAACGATATCTAACATGGTATTGGCGATGGCTTCAGACATAACGATATCAGCGAGAACCTTGCCGCAACCTATAGGCGGCAACTGGTCTGGGTCGCCAGTAAATATAATCCGAACAGATGGATGGATATGATTGACCAGACGATACATTGTTGGAAGGTCAATCATACTCGCTTCATCAATGACCAGAAGATGCTTTTGTTGGTCTGTGTTCGGCTCGATTGGCTCTTCACGTAATAACTTAGCGATGGTTGATGTGTTGAAGCCGATTGATTCATGCAAACGCATAGCTGCTCTGCCGCTTAGCGCTACTGCATGTATTTCAAATTCCATCTGATGGTAGGCCTTAAGTGCGGTTCTAAGCACTGTTGTTTTGCCTGTTCCAGCCCCACCTGTGATGCAACTTACAGTGTTGTCCAAACACGTTGTTACTGCTTTTAATTGTTTCTTGGTAAGCTTATAGGGTAGCTCACCAACGGCAGACATATATGCAGAATTTGCATATTCGTCATAAAGGTTATTTTTATTGGCTAGTCCTTTTAGTCGTTTGGCTGCGACATTTTCCATGAGTAATTGCGCAGTTGGATGGTAGGTGCCAGTATCAGGGTTTAGGATGTATTGCGCTCTGTCGTGACCGGCTTTGAACGCCTGATTGACTAGCGCTTTTTCTTCAAGCAACTTGAGTAAGTGTGGGCGCAACATTTCTTGTGTTGTAAACGTATGGCCTTTATCAATCTCTTTTCTAATGGACATCTCAAGTGCTGCGCTGAGTCTGCGTGGGTCATTGTTTGTGACATCAAGCCTAAAGTCTAAGCCTGCGCCTATAGTGTCGACTTCCTCAAATGGCATTCCAAACCCAATCAGCACATACGGATTTTGCTTGATAGCCTCAATAGATTCTTCACCGTGATATTTCAATAAACGATGCTGAACACTCGCTGGCATCTTATGTTCGGTCATCCAGTTGCAATAACTCAGATTCTTATATTTTGCGTAACCTTCAAATAACGTAGTGATAGAATCTTCACTCAGTACACTTCTAAGCCGTCCTCTTGATTCAGGAGTATCTTTTCTAACCGTTGAGTGGAAGCTCTTACCTAGCAGCTCCCATAGCGCTCTAGCTTTGCTTTCTCCAATACCTTTGAAGCTTGCTTCTTTTGCGATAAAGCGAATCAGTTGCTCACCCGTTTCTGGTAGGCTGCATTCAATATGCACTGGTGATTCATAGGTATGCTGCTGCATCACGAAATCCCCCGTTGGCATTTCATCGATTGAACGAGCGCCTTTCACCGACCAGTGCTGACCAAGGGCAGGCTGTACGGGGATTTCATCAGGGTTGATTTTAATGGTGACGTAATACTTACCACTGTTGGCCTTGTATGAGTTTTTTGCTAGTGGCACACCACTGAATATCACCATATTGGTTGAGCTATAAGGGATGCTGGTAACGCGCATTTGGTCTTGATGGAGTACAACATTCATCGTGGCATGAATCCCATTTCAGACAGGGTTTCAGACAACTCCCCGAATCGCTCTAGCTTGCTCTCCAGCTCCTTAACCTTCGCTTTCAACTCAATGTTTTCAGCCTCTAGCCCAGAAACGCGCTTTGAATCGAGCAGCTTACGATTAGCAGTGTTGTCATATTGTTTTGGCTTGTCGGCATCTTTCTTTGCGGATTCGGTTAGTGGTGGGAGTACACCTTTATCTCGCAGTTTGTCTTCTAACGCCTTAAGCGCCTTTCTAAGCGCTGGGTTCTGGTTAAGGGCAGACTTACCGCAACCGACCCCTTTTGCTACTTCTATGCGGTTGAGCTTGCCTTTGAAGGCTATTTGTTTAAAGTCATCATCAGACTGAGTAGCTTGCCAAACTTCGAATGCTTCAAGGTTTTGCTGTGCTTTTTGCTGCCCACTTGCCATTATTCGTCTACCTCACCTAACAGCTTGCGTAGACCTGTTGCAAAGCCTCTCGGAAAGATCTCTGTGTTGTACTCCATGTCTTTTACTTGGCCTGCTTGAGTGGTTTGCCAATTGTGGTTTTCCATACATTCATCCGAGATAGCATAGGCTAAGGCTTTCTTCTCTGATTCCGTCAGGATGCCAGAGAGTGAAGGCAAGACTTCAACGCTCGGCTCTGCGCTTGCATCAAACTGACGCACAGGCCGCTTATCAATGGTAATATTCGCATGTTGTTTAAGTAGATTAACCTCTTTGCGGTAACGGTTACGTTCGGCAATGATTTGACCGAACAAGGCTCGTACCGCTGGGTCTGGAATACGCTCTAATAGCTTATTGTCCTGTGGGACAGACTTAGAGCGAGAGGTAGGCGATAACGGCTTCTTGGTGGTTGTCTTACACTTTGCTGCCCACGCTTCAATCAAGGTACGGTAGTGCTTGTTTTTCGTTGCTCGTAACGCTTCATATGCGGGGCCACTTTCGGCTGCTGATACACGCCCCATTTGTGTGATAGAGAAATCACGCTGACCTGATTCGGCATAGGCTTTCAGGATATCGTTAAGCTTGTCCAAATTCTTTTGGGTTCTCGGTACTTTGCCGTCTTTTAAGTCAGCCAAGATCACATCGATATTAATGTCCATTAGCCCTCCAATAACGCAGGTCGAGTAAGGTTTTCTAGGTGCAGCGCTTTATCAGTAAGCGCAGTCATACCTGCATTAAACAGTTTGTTTTCTTCAAGGTATTCGCCTGCTTCAATGTAATTAGCCACTTTACGGTAGCCTTCCATTTTATCGTCAGGGTCAGCTATCTTTGCCATTTGGCGTAGCATGGCATTGCCAGCGGTTAGCTGCTGTTTCTCATCCATTTCCATAAAGATAGGCTCAAAGCCCTTCTTCATAAGCGCACGACCAAGCTGCATGGAACGCTTTTGTATAGCAGGCGTCTTGCGCAATTCATCCTGTAAGTCTGGAAAGAATTCCGCATCATCACATAGAAGGGATAAGTGTAATAACTCAGACTCTGTTTCAACGAATCTCAAGGCATGACTAATATCTTGCTCATTACCTACTGCAATCAATTTATCTTTCGTGTCATCACTGTTTCTACCTTCTTCAACGTGGATAATTTTGCTGATTAACTCAAAACAGGCTATCCAATCTTTGGTGTATTCATCGGCCTCTACTTGTTGCTTTTCATAGCGGCGTTGCAATACCTGCATGTCATCATGTTTGGTAAAAGGCGTACCTTGCTCCTCACAGAAGAACTGCTCGTCTTTGAGGGCTTCCAATTCACCCTCGATTTCAACGGATAAGTTGGCGGCTTGGTGCGCCTTGTAGCTCAGTTGATTAAACTGGGCATTAAGCGCAGGAAGGTAACGTGCTTCGGTAATAAACCAACGGCAACGAATGCAGTTTTCAGGGCCGTGCGGTACGCTGTCATAGATGCGATTAGCGGCAGCACTTGCATCTTTAATCAACTCACCGCCGTTCCAGCACCCGCCCAATGTACTAACTTCATCGGATTTGACCGTATTACCGCCAACCAAACATAAGCCAGATGAACGCTCCTCCCAACCGATGGGGTTACGATTAACTAACGCCGCCTGAATGCTATCTTCTTTGTGATAGACCATCTTGCATTGGATTTGCGCCAGCGAGGCATCTTTGAGGAAGTTGTGTACTGACTGCTTGGCTTTACCCTTAAGCTCCCCTTCGGCTTCACTCATTTTTGACGCCATCACGGATGGGGTGATTTTGTTGTAGTAGATGGTCATTAGAATACGTGAGTGGCCTGCCAGCAGTTTGGATATGACAGGCAGTGGCAACTGAGTATCCATCGTGTAGGCGGTTATCAAGGATACTCGCAAGCTGTGCAGTGGGTGGTTCGTGGCAAACTTTTGGTTTTCTGGAGTGCCTTTTGGGTAATCCACAACCAGTTTAAGTCGCTCTCCATTATCAAGCGTATTACCTTGCTCAGCGAGCTGGTTTTCCAATGCTAGCAAGAGTCGATACCAGAAACTATTCATAGCCTTATCTTGAATTGGTTTGTGCTTGTCATCTCCTTTCGCTGATGCATCCCGAAACAGAAACGCAATTTCACCCATACTTTCTAACTGAGTTTGTGACTTCTGATTCTTAATATGTTTAGCTAGCAACGTGGTACAGTCTGTCAGTTTCGCTATCGGGTTGTATTTTTCCTGCCAGTTACGTAACTTTTCCAACCAGTACAACACTTCGTCGTTTTGCCAAGGAATAATGTAACCCCGCTCAAGTTCGTCTTTATTTTGGTCAGCGGTTTTGTTGGTGTTGATGTACAAGCCTGTTGAATATTGGCCTGTCATAGTGTCATGAATGCGGCGAAAGATGCCTTTACTAAAAGGGCGTTTTTCACTACCGAGCGCAAAGTCATGCTTGTCATTGAGCTTCCATTGACCTTTTTCATAGCGCCACGTATCCGCTTCACCGCTGTCAAGCATACGCACCTGATAGATGCGCAGTGGCAAGTGGAGTTTCATAAATACGACCATCGCTTTGACGGGCGACCAGATTTGGTGGAGGGTGATTTTTTTATTGTCTCTGGTAATTTTTTTAGTGCGCCACACGCAATCGGGGTCAGCTTTGTCAATCATCTCAGGCTCGACGTCGAACCAGTCGCCACTGCCACCTACTTTGCCTTGTCCTGACTGCTGCTGTGCCCAAGTCCAATGCTTGAAATGGCGATAATGATAGCTAGGCAGTAACGACTCGCCTTGCGGTAGGTTTTGCTTAATCACCCTCAGTTCCGCTTTATCTGGCAATGGACACAGGATTTGGCGCAGGTCTTGGATGTAACGATATGGCAGTGGGGTACGCACGGTTTCAGTGTGTGAATTTTGATGCTTAATTTTGCTCAGCGGATTGCGAACCAGTGGTGTTAAGTTGCCATTATCATCTTCTTCAGAAAAATGATGCTCAATGATGTAATCAATGAAGTAGCAGGAGTAGTTGATAGAGCTTGAGACTTCTGCGGGGGAGTTAATGGTTTTTCTAACCCTAGCTTCAAACTCTTCACTAGAGCAGTAGTGACGGTTATGCCCTTTGAAAAATAGGCCTACATCGGCTGCATAGGGAGCGCACTCCAACAGGTAGGACTCAAAGAAACGGCTAAGCGCATAGCGCTTAGCGCTAACTCCCGCATGTTGTGTTGCCATCCATTCGGCTGCTAACTCCTGCCATTGCTGCCACTCAGGGCCAAGGGTGCTGAGCATCCAAGAGAAGGTTAAATCCGATGAGCGTCCGTCATGCTTTTTACGTTTAGGTGCCATTATTTTCTCCCTAATTTTGGATGTTTGCCTGTGAAATAGCCTTGCGGGTCAATGTCGTCAAAACCATGCTCGACCAATGTTTTCCAATCCAGTGGTTTCACTTTGGACTCAGGATTTGCCAGTTGTAGCGTGGCCTTGTTGAGTTCATCGGAGATTTCCTGCTGCCCTTTACCTGTGTAGGGAACTTGAGACTCCATTGATTTATGGTGCATACAGCGACGAATGACTAATGGGTTAAGGCCTGAGCGCTCTAATCGTCTGCCATAGCTATGTCGATGACCGTGTGGATCAAGTCCTTCCGCCTTGTTTGGTTCTAAACCGATGCGCTTTAGTCCATTTTCATAAATGTCGTGAAAAGCGGGTAGTGTGTAAGGGTTGCCCAATGAACTGTGATGAAATGCAATGAACGCATAGGGGTGATGGCAGTCGATGCTGGCTCGATACTTCTGATAATTCTTCCACAGCGTCATAAACACCTTGCCATAATCGGTTGGAAACCACTGAACCCGTATGTAGTTATCGCGGTGGTCAACCACACGATTTTTCCAGCCAATGTGGGCTGTGCCTTTCATGCGGATACGAGGAATACGGGCAAATTGCTCTTTTAAGTATGCTTCTCTTGTCTTTACTCCTGAGCGACTGCGCCAACCATCAGGTGCTTTTCCGTCAACTTCGTTGTAAATTCGAACCACCGCTTTTTCGGGGTCATACGGATCTTCAAGAACATCTGTCACCCATAGAGTCAGCGCCTCACTCTCACGCAATCCACCACCGTGCATGAGCAGTAGGATTAACTTATCTCTGAGTGCCACACGCGGATCTTTTGCGCCACCGATACCTTCCTTGTAAAAAGCCTCCCAATGCTTATCAGGAAAGGCGATGGCATCATCTTCCGTTTTGGTTAAGGGAGTACGCCCCTTCATTGTGCGAGCTTTACGGATGGTTTTATTAACGGTTTTATCTTCGATGTGACCGAGGAAGTCATTTTGGTTTTTGCGATACCAAGCCGCGTAATTTAAACGCTGCTCATGGGGTGTGGCATCGCGTAATGGGTTCATTGGCTCTGTACCGTGCTTGTTAGCCAGCCAATCAGTGAATGCCGTTAATCGATGAATGTGTTTATTGACGTTATCAGTTGAGCTTGGCACCCAATACAAGCCCGAAGGATCTAAACCATCTTCACCGATAGTGCCTGTATACAGACGTTTAGCAAACGTTTGGAACAATATTTTAGGATCATCAAACAAGTCCTTGTTCGCTTCCATGTAATCCAAAAGCAAAGAAGTGGCTTGTATAAGACCATTCATAACGGAATTACTCAACCCTTCCGCTTCCATCTTGAGCAAGTAATCGGTAATAGAGGCAACTTCACCTTGTTCGGTGATCAAGATAGGAAGCTGACTTTTAATGCCCGTATTATCTTCTACGATGGTTGCTTTGACTTTTACAGATGACAAGATGAAGCCTTTCATACATAATAAACATACAATACACTTTATACCTTAAAGGTAATTTGTCAAATAAAAAGGCAGAAAATCTGCCTTAATACACATTATACACACTTTATGTTGCTCTATATTTTGTAAAAGCAAGGGCTTTTTTCTCAGGTTACTTAATGTCGTTCAACGCTTGTACTGCAGATACCGCAGTCGGCTTGA
>NZ_JBPOFP010000161.1:0-8099 GCF_051252315.1 Paraglaciecola sp.
AATTAAAGCTAATGGTGAACTTCCTCTTAGCACTGCTTTTGTGTTTATTAGTGCCGATACAAACTCTGATTTAGTTCAAAGTATCATAGAGTTACAGCCAGATGATTTCTTAGCTAAACCCTTTACCGTCAAAGAACTTGATCGACGATTAAGTCGAGTATTAGATCGTAAACAAGCCTTGCATGACATTTATTTGTCCATAGAAACCAACAAGTACGACAAAGCACTTTCTCAAGTAGAATTGTTTTTGGCAACCCCAAAAAACGCTGAGTTTTTTCCAATTGCTTTAAAAATTAAAGGCGAGATGTTAGCGGCATCGGGGCAATTCAAGCAATCAAAAGAGTTTTATCAATCAATCTTAAAGGTACAGACATTCACTTGGGCCCAGTTAGGATTAGTGAATAGTTATCTTAGACTCGACGAAGACGAACTTGCCGAAAAGCTCGTATTACGCTTAGCCTTCAAAGCAGATTCTCAATTAGCGGCATATGATTTATTAACTGCATTACAAATAAAACAAAACGACTTCGATACTGCATTAGAATGCGTCATGATGGCCACAGAGATATCTCCGAGAAGTATCCGTAGACATAAAACAGCAATGGATTTATCTCGTATTACCCATGATTATGAAACGCAATTTGAAGCGGCCAAAAAAATAGTAAGGTTTGCTAAAAATTCCATACATGATAAGCCTGAAAACTATTTAAACGTTGCAAGGGCCGGTATTGATTATGCGATGACCACAGAAGCGGCAGATACCGACAAATTAATAAAACAAGCCAAAGAATACGTACGCCAATTTAAACAGGTATTTCCAAAGGCAGAGATGGAAGAACAAATCCAAATCATCAATGCTAGACTATTTTATTTAGATGATGAAAAAGACAATTCTTTGGCTTTGTTAGACCAATTAGATGAAGATAATTGGGACAATGATAGTATCGATTCATTATTAGACAAAGCTAAAATATTTCATGACTTGGGGTTACATGAGCGCTCTCAAGCAATGTTGGAACAAATCGAAAACCGTTGCAAGGTTGATGTAGACCAAGGCGAAATATTTTTACATTATATTCATCAAGAAAAAGAAGAAAAATCAGCGATCAAACAAAGTTCAAAAGAGTTAAATAACTCAGCTGTAGATTATTATCAAAAAGGAGACGTTGATAACGCTTTAGATACGTTTACTAAAGCATTTACTTTGATGCCCAAAAATATATCTATAGCACTTAATTTATTGCAAGTTATCTCTTTAAAAGCGAGTAAATTAGGGTTAAGTAAAACGTCTAAGCATTTGCTTAAAAAGTGTATTAAGAACATTGAAAACTCCGTTTTAAACGAAGCACAACAAGAGCGCTATCACAAAATACGCATCACCTTAGACGGTGGGTAAATAGGCGGAAAATGAATACAGAAAACGCACCTAAAAAAACCATTCCTGCTAATGTTAGAGTATTAATTGCATTAGTAGCCAGTCCCACCCTTTTAGTCATTGGCATGCTGTTATATACCTTGCTATTTGTCAGCTGGAAAAACGTAACAATTAGTATGTTAATATTTTCGACCTTAGGCTTTATTTGTTACTACATGGTATTTACTGGTCGCTTACCTCGAAAATCCAAAATAAAATAAGACATTTTATCGGTTTGGGATTTATCTATCAGGTACAATACGATTAGGATCGGTAGGGCTTTTCTTTACCGTTTAAAGTCACTCGGCTCCACTCAAGTTAATAATAAGAGGCAAACTTAATTAAATGGAATATTTTACGTGGAATATTGACCCTGTTTTAATTTCCTTATTCGGACTAAAAATACATTGGTATGGAGCACTATTTGCCACGGCAATATTATCTGGCCTACAAGTAATGAAATGGATTTTTAAACAGGAAGGGATCAAGTTAGAAGTGTTAGATTCCTTGTTAGTATATTGTGTTGTAGGAATCATTGTTGGTGCAAGATTAGGCCATTGTTTTTTTTACGACCCAGGCTATTACCTAAGCAACCCTTTCAAAATATTAGCGATATGGGAAGGTGGATTAGCCAGTCATGGTGGCGGACTAGGCGTGATCATATCGGTATATTTTTTCCAGAAAAAACATAAACTTAATTACCTATGGTTATTAGATCGGTTAGCAATATCCACTGCACTATTTGGATTTTTTGTTCGATTTGCAAACTTTATGAATTCCGAAATAATTGGTGTTCAAACTAATGTAAAGTGGGCTGTGATATTCGAGAGGATTGACCTTCTACCTAGGCATCCAGCACAATTATATGAATCACTGTCTTACCTTTTAATATTCATCGTATTAATGGGTTTATACCGATTCACCAAAATAAAACATTACACGGGTGCAACCCTTGGTTTGTTTTTAAGTATGGTATTTACAGCGAGGTTTTTAATTGAATTCGTTAAGGTCAAACAAGCGGCATACGCAAATGATGTGTTGATAAATACTGGCCAGATGTTAAGCATTCCATTTTTTGTGGTTGGCCTTTACTTAATAATTCGTTCGGTGAAACGAACTTAAACGTCCCCCTGTGCAGAGGTTATTTTTTGTATTAACCACCAAGAAGCCTCTGCTTTTTCTGAAAAAAAGCGATGATCACATCCGGCTCTTTTATAGATATCACTAAGATGTCGTTTCGCAAATTCAGGAGAGTTTGAATTTTCTACCATAATGGCGGTTGCCACGCGACCAGATTGACACTCACTACGTATTGAATTGACTAGATAATCTGCGGCATCTGGGACATATATAGGATCGCCTTGTAACACGACTAACGCTCCCCAAGGACTTCCCGAAAGCTCCTTTATTAAAGAAGAAAAACTTTGATTAGCTTGAGTAACAGCTTCAATGTTCCAAGGGCCATCACCTTCGACTTCTAAGATCCTATCTTTGACACGAAGTTCTACACTTCCATGAACGGTAAAACGTCCTACTTCAGCCTTTATGTTCATACCTATATTGTCATCAATAAAATTGGTACTTCCATCAAAACTTACAATGTTGTCAATCATTTGCACATCCTTGCAAACTATAGGGAAAATAATTCTACCAAAGCAATGCTTAGTGTCAATAATTAATCAATTAAACACATAATTATCAAACTCAATGCTGATTAAATTGAGCTTGATATTGACTGGGTGACACTCCAACATATTTATTAAAATTGAATCTCAAGGTAATACCATTTTCATAGCCAACTTTTAGCGCTAACTCCTCAATTGATAAACTCTCCGTTTCCAATACCTGCTTGGCTAAATTGATTCTTTGTTGGTTTAACCAAGATTTTGGAGACGTCCCCAGCGCTCGCTTGAAGTGCCGATCAAAACTACGCCTAGACATCTTAGCTTGCGATGCCAAATCATCGACAGTAAGTGACTGACTAATATTTGTAATTGCCCAATCTAGAGTGCGGCTGAATTGCCCCTGTTGTTTAACAATTGGAGTTTCAATATATTGAGATTGTCCACCATTTCTATGAGGAGAAATAACCAAACGTCGAGCAACTTGATTAGCCACTTTGTAACCAAAGTCTTGCCTAACTATTTCTAATCCTAAATCTAATGCAGCTGAACTACCAGCAGAGCAATAAATATTGTCATTTTGTGTGTACAGTACGTCTTCCACATATTCAACATTAGGAAAACTCTGCTTAAATGTTTCAGCATAACGCCAATGTGTTGTCGCTTGTTTACCTTGTAATAAGCCAAGTTGTGCCAACAAAAATGCTCCCGAACATAAACTAATAATTCGCTTGCCTTGATTTGCAAAATCAGTGATTTTTTCAGCCATATTTAAACGTATATTATTCTTAACTGCGCTCCAACTTGGCACAATTAGAATGTCATAGTCATCTAAGGTTTGAATAAACTTACAAGAAATTTGAATCTCGCCCGTCGCTTTGATAGGAGAAGATTGAAAACAAACAACCTCAGTTTGATACCAATTTTTATATTCAGGCCTAGGCAATGCAAACACTTCAATTGCACACGCGAGTTCAAAGGTGGCGACCTGATCATAAGCTAAAATGGCAACTCTATACATTCAATCCCTCCTAGTTCGATGGCTAATTATTAATCAAGCATTTAATATACGCCAGAATAATTTCTCTTATATTAACATTTCTTTTTAATTGACAATTTTCAGCCATCAAGCCAATTGAATTTAGTCCACTGTCGTGTAAACTCATAAATGGAAAATGATAAGAGTTAAGGTATTTAACAAAAAAAATAAGCTGTTTAATTGACATTGGAGCACGGATTTATGGCAAATCAACCATCTCGCTACATCAGTAATTTAACCCGCGATACGTATGCGCTTATTTTAGCTGGAGGCAGAGGGTCAAGACTTTATGAACTGACAAATTGGCGAGCAAAACCAGCCTTATATTTTGGTGGCAAGTTTCGCATAATCGATTTCCCCCTTTCTAATTGCATCAACTCAGGCATTCGTAATGTTGGTGTTGTAACACAATACAAATCACATTCATTAATACGTCATTTAGTTCGTGGCTGGGGCCACTTTAAAAAAGAACTGGGCGAATCAGTTGAAATATTACCTGCATCACAAAGATATTCAGATCATTGGTATGAAGGCACCGCAGACGCCGTTTTTCAAAACATCGATATTATTCGTGATGAGTTACCTAAATTTGTAATGATTCTGTCTGGAGATCATATTTACCGAATGGATTACGGTAATTTAATCGCTAAACATGACGAGTCAGGTGCCAAAATGACCGTTTGTTGTATGCCCGTTCCTATTGAAGAAGCGGCTGGACAATTTGGCGTAATGACTGTTGATGAAAATTATAGAATTATAGGTTTTGAAGAAAAGCCTGAAAATCCTGCACCTTTACCAAATGACCCAACTATGTGTTTAGCATCTATGGGTAATTATGTTTTCGATACTGAATTTTTGTTTGACCAATTAAAACGCGATGCTGAAACCTCTGGTTCAGAACGTGATTTTGGTAAAGACATTATTCCTTCCATTATTAAAGACAATGCCGTTTATGCATACCCGTATGGCTCAGACAGTGAAGCAGAAAGCTACTGGCGCGATGTTGGTACATTAGACTCTTTCTGGCAAGCCAATATGGAGTTAGTGTCGCCTAAACCCGCACTAAACTTATATGATAAGAAATGGCCAATTTGGACTTATCAAGAGCAGCTACCCCCAGCAAAGTTTGTCTGGGAAGAAGATAATCGCAGAGGTACCGCGATCAATTCGGTTGTATCTGGAGGTTGTATTATTTCGGGAGCAACTCTAAGAAGAAGTTTGTGTTTCTCAAATGTAAGAGTGCACTCATATAGTGAAGTAGAAGACACAGTATTACTACCCGATGTAGAAGTAGAAAGAAATTGTCGAATACGCAAAGCTATTATCGACAGAGGATGTGTCATCCCTGAAGGTACGACCATAGGCCACAGCCGTGAAGACGACTTAGCAAGAGGTTTCCGTGTAACAGACAAAGGCGTTGTATTAGTCACAAGAGAGATGTTGGGACTAAAAGTCGGTTACTAAGTTTTCCTTCATCTGATTCACGTAAAATAACTTCCAAGCCGCTTTCTGAGCGGCTTTTTACATTACTAGCCCCCGCAACAAGTATCAGTAATAAAAGCGAACACAGCTCAACACAACTGGATTATTTAATACACTCCAATTGTTACAAGGTGACGAAACAGATTTAATTTGTCGAGCAGGGTAATAAGTTAGTGATTGTTGTAGATAAATCCCCTCAACTATAGACATCAGACCAGTTAATAAGTATAACTATTGAAAATAACTGTTTAAGTACACTTATGCATATTGATACTTTATTTGAGTCTGTACAAAATCAAATTACTCCTACGCAATCCAGTGCAACATTAGTAATTCCAAATTCCTGGGGACAAGGGCGAACGGTTTACGGTGGATTGTCTGCGGCTTTAGTTTATGTGGCTATGAAACAAGTCGTGATGCCTGACAAATTGTTACGAAGCTTAAACACCAGTTTTATTGGTCCCATTGAATTAGACAAAGAGTTACGGATTGAAGTCGAAATATTAAGACAGGGCAAAAATGTCACTCAAATTTTAGGAAAAATAATCCAAGGCGAGCAAACTGCAGTAATGAGTCAAGCTAGCTTTGGCACGGCAAGAGAATCAAAAATTAGAGTAGAAAGCCAAGTTAACCATGATATGCCTTTGCCTTCAAAACCTAGTTTCTTACCACGCATCCCTAAAATAACACCTAAGTTTTTAAGTCACTTTCAATTAGCTAAAGTGAAAGGGGGGCTGCCTTTTACCGGAAAAAAAGAATCTGACATTCATGGTTGGATGCGATTTGAAAAGCCGCCAGAAATATTTACTGATGCGCATTTGGTATCACTTATCGACGCTTGGCCACCCACTACATTACAAATGTTTAAATTGCCCAAAATGGCCAGCACCATGAGCTGGAACCTTGAATTTATTCACCCACATTTACCTATTTCTGGAGACGAATGGTTTGGCTATCAAGCGTCAACCAGACAGGCCGCTGAAGGCTACGTGCATTCCGAAGCTAACATTTGGGATTCTAGAAATGAATTAGTGGCTATTAGCCGGCAGGTTGTCACCGTATTTGGGTAACCCAGCATTAATGATAAATATTAAAACATCGCAAAAGACGACGGGCTAAACAAAGCCATTGCACTCATGAGTTGTAAATTACTGAAGTCTAAGGCGTTATCAACACACTCTATCTCCAAATCCAGAGCTTCGTACATGTCTGGAGTAATACCATCATGCTTGGCGTAAAAATCTCCATAGACATTATTAAGCGCCAATACATAACTTAGTTGTAATATTTTTTCTTCGGGTGTCGTCGCTTGCTTTTCAGTGACATGGGTACTTGAAACAATCTTTGAAATGTCTGCTGGAATGCCCCACAGTTTTAATAATTCAGCGGAGATATCCGAGTAAGAAAACCCAAGATATTGTTTCTGCAATTCTACGGGTCTAGTACTAGAACTCAGGTAGGTGTTCTTTTTGGCAATGTCAGGATTTACCTGAACCAAAACCAATTCCCCTAAGTTATGTAATAGACCGCACACAAATAACTTTTCAGGCTCTTTAATACCCACTTCTTCCGCAAAGTATTTTGCCAGTAAGGCACAATTAACGCCTTGTTCCCAAAATTTATCTAAATCAATAACTTCCTTATTTAGATCTTTAAATGCGTAAGCCACACCATAAGCCAAAACTAAATCGTAAACAGATCGCGTCCCAATGACTTGGATGGCCTTACTAACCGTAGTAATGGTACTTGGAAATTTATATAGAGCACTATTAGATATCTTTAAAACTTGCGACATGATTGCTGGGTCGTAATTAATGACCTCTGCGATATCATCCATGGAGGTGGAATCGTCATCAATCAATTGCTTAATTTTAGTTACCGCTTCTGGCAATACAAACACGTTGTCAGCTTTAACCGCGTAATCTTGTACTTTCATTTAAATTCGTTCACCTTTTCAGTCATTACCGTAAAGTGTAATCGATGAATCAAATGAACGCATGCGGAATTGCAAAAAAATAGAAAAATATTAGCCGAAACAACTCTTTGTCATAAAATTAATGACTAATAAATTTTTTTATGGGATCAGTTTTCAGTCGAAATGGTTGCTTTGGTGTGAATAAAATTGCGAGTAACAATAACATGAAGAATGTTTTGAAAAGATGGTGGGGGTTAGCCAGTTTCTTTAGCAGCACAGCTGCGCCTGGCTAAGCAACTCGACAAGGATGTCGAGTTTGGGTGACTATCATCAGGGATGTGTATTTGACTAATTTGAAGTTTTCATAAAATTTAAGGCTGGATTACTTCAGTCGTCCTGCCTTACGTCCTTCGGGTCGTCGCGAACGACGCTCAATATTGTTCCAGACAATTTTGTCGAACCACGCTGGTTCTCATCCTGCACGACTTTCGTACCGATACGGATTAATTCAATATTTAGGGGGATTTGCAACTCTTGGGAAAGAACAAAAGATGGTGGGTCGTGCTGGATTCGAACCAGCGACCAATTGATTAAAAGTCAACTGCTCTACCAGCTGAGCTAACGACC
>NZ_JBPOFP010000162.1:0-8034 GCF_051252315.1 Paraglaciecola sp.
GCACAAGACACTCACAACGATATCATTTTGGTTCTGCCACGCATCGATAATGTCTTCTTCTGTGCGCAATTCGATTTTTTTTATGTCTAACATTGTAATCATTGAACCTTAGCTAGAGTGAGTATTGATATATCGCACATATTCATAAAATCGTGCTTCAAGAGTAGCTTGGTCTTCGGTATGAATGTTCAAACTCTTTTGTTCATGGTTATAAGTGTACTCAAGTTGTTTTTTAGTCACTTGCGAAATCAACACAGAGTTATCACCTAACTCATTATTAAATACCTTAGTAATATAGGGCAACTCAAACCCAGGACCATTATAAGAATATCCATAGATATTGACTTGATCTGTAGTGACCTTTGGCATTTTATTGATATCTTTACTTCTATCCTGATTTTCTAATGAGTCATGTAGTTGTTCTGAAAAACAATAACTAAGTGCCTTTTTAAATTTGTCTGAGTTGAAAAGTGGAATATCACCGTAAAATTGCTTTATTAGGGCAAATGCATATAGGTTAAAAAGATGATATCCATTTTCTTTGTAGCGCATGTCTTTGCCACTTTTTATCGATTTTCGCTTATAGGTTATCCAGTCAAACACGTTGCGTAATTTGTCGATAAAGGTGACTGAATTTAATACGCCATGTTTAATCAACCCATTGTTGTATATTCTTAACATGCTCGGCAAAGCATTAAAAAACAAATCACATTGGCGCTTAATTTCCAGGTCGTCAAGCTCTGCCAATAGCACTGCTCCACTTGCTGCAAACCATAGTTGATGATTAAAGGTCATATCAAACTGACGAATACTGCCATCAACATTTACTACTTTCCAAAGGTTATATCGTTCGTCGAATGGGTGTAGTAGAAACACTTCTCTGGCGGTTTCAAGATAGGCTTTTTGTTGCGTGACTTTATAAGCAGAAACTAGTCCCTCTATAGCCCAAGCTTGCCCAATGGTACCATTTGATAAGTCTTTATTAATATTGGTGCGACAATAAAAGCTAGCTTGCATAGGTCTTGCAGGCACAGACATTAAATAATCAGCGCAGCTGATAACAGCCTGTAAATAATCGGGACGCTGTGTTTTTTGATACAGATAAGCAAAAATAGTTGACCAATGCGCGGTGTTTCTAACAGGTGTTTCTTTATCGTAGTAAGGGCCGTTATGCCCGCCAGGGATAAAGCCATGCTCCTCCAAAAGAGGTAAGTGTTGTTCTGCAATATTTTCTAGTATTTGTTCTAAATTCATTAGCTAATCGCTTTTTGTTTTTGAAAAAGGCCTAAAACATTTCCGAACAAGGTCGCTAATTCAGATAAGTATGAAACGAGATACAAACGCGCAACAATGTGCCATGTATATTCTACGTCTTTATTTCTGGCCATTAATAACCGCATTGTTTTGGGGGAGATTGGCAACACTTTCTTGAGGGATTGTGTAAATTGTTTTTTTACCTCTGAGCGTGAGCGCCATAACCTCATTTGACCTTTTCCGACTCTTATTTGCTTTTTCAGTAATTCAAAGGTTCCTCGGGCAAATTTGTATACTTTGGTATGCTCGGAATAACCTAAATGCATACCGCTATCAGTGCAAAATTTAGTCCAACGCACATCTTCACCTGATCGTACACCTTCTCGAAACATTCCTTTTTCAGAAAATACGGTTTTATGAACCCATAAGTTGGCCGTTTTGGCTTTTTGTTGATGAAGAATAGAATGCTCCATCTGCACGTTAGTTATAGAGTCGTAGAGTTTTCCGATTGTCGTTTTATCTTCAAAATTAAATTTAACGCAGCCACCGAATAATAATTCTGACGTTTCCCTGTAAAAATTAATCCCTGCTTCTAACCAGTCTAAGGCTGGGATACAAGTAGAGTCTAGTAATATGACTAACTCTCCTTTAGCGACTTCTATACCTCTATTCCGACAAGAATAAGGGCTACCTAAGTGGGATGTTTCAGATATAAAAACAATGTCTTGTTGGTCTTGCAACCATTTTACAGAGCCATCTTTTGAGCCATTATCCACTACGATTATTTCAAACTCATGGCTATCAATGGTTTGTTTACGTAAAGCATCTAACGTTAGTTGAATAGCGTAAAAATCGTTAAACACTGGAATAATAATACTCGCTATCATTTAAGCTGAGTCCTTTTCTTTAAAATGGTTAATATGATCTATGTTAATTAAATTTTTTAATGTGATTCTCAAAACAATTAGTCTACACAATCGCAGATGGCCTCAATCTGCTCAAGTTGCTTTGCGGTGAGATCTTGTCGCCATTTATCTATTGAACTAGCACGCATTTCATCATCAAAAAAAGATTTTACTGGATCGCATGCATCTAATCCTAGGAATGAATAAAGTGCGTTAACATCAAGTTGTTTTGTGGCTATCTTCTCGTAGTTAATCACTAATACGTTATCGTTACAGGACATTTTACTAACGAAATCGGTAAAATCATTGCTGCGGCTAGCCTCAGTTTGAATGATGTTGCTAACATTCTCGCTGGTTGTTTTAGTATTTACTAAGGTGGCATCTCGCTTTTTGTGCCACTTTATAATTGATGCAATGCGGTCTCTAGGGTCTCTATCTATAAAAATGACTTTCAATTTCTGTTGATTTTTTATTGCCGAGACTAAAGAGCGCTGATAACTTTTATTTAATTGAAAAATCGTTTTATTGCCCACCAATTTATAATTGCCACTTTGAATAGTACTTTTAACTACACTATTTTCAGACATATTATTTAAATGGCTATATTGTCTCAAGGACTCATAAAAAAAACCTGCTAATCGATAAGGGTTCCTTTCTTTAATATAAGGCTCAATTATTGATTCATAGCTAATAAAAGCTTGAGGGTGTTGATTAATCCACGACTGAGTAATAGAAGTTCCACTGCGAGGCAAGCCTACTAATAAAAACGGTGTAGTAGTTTGAAGTCTCACTAAAGCTTCTTGAAACGTTCTAGGTACAAAGTTAATTCCTAGCAAGGACATATATTTGTTTTTAAGCTGTCGTTTTATAAATTGCATGTATATCCCTTACCTATTAGTTAATAAACTATCATACAGGTTGATATATTTTTCGGTCATTTGAGTTAATGAAAAATTATCTTCTATATGTTGTCGATTGAATGCACTTAACTTAGAAGTTAGTTCTTTGTCATCAATTATTTTTTGGATACTTTGTACAAACATATCAACATTATCGAGCTCGCATAAGTAACCACCTTTTCCATCTACTACCAGTTCAGGCATGGAGAAACAGTTTGTTGTTACTACTGGCATGCCGCAAGCCATGGCTTCTAGTGTGGTTAAACTCAGTCCTTCTAGTCGAGTGGGGAATAAGAAAATATCGCAATAATTATAATATTCGAGTAGCTCGCTCTGATTTAACTTGCCAATTGATACTATGTTTTCTGTTTCAGCAACATTTGTATCTTGTAACCCTGTGGTCGTAAATAAAACAAAGTTATTACCTAATTTTTGCATTATCTTAGGTAATAAATCGGCGCCTTTCCGTTGACTAAAATTACCTACAAATAGTAGTTTTACCTTGCCTTTCCCTTTTGTATTTAAATCTTTCAATGGCGTTTTAATATAAAACTGTTCTGTGTCGATACCGTTTTGAATAGCAGTCGCCTGATTACCAAAACACTCTACTACTTTGTTTGCACTGTATTGACTAACAGCGGTAATTGCTTGGGCATTATTAAACGCTAACCGTTCATGTTGATAGACTATTTTGTGAAACATTTTTTGAGTAACAGCTTTATAAGGGCTAACGAGTGGATCATGCACAACTAAGTGTTCAGTGGTGACATGGGGCAATTCATTTTGATAAAACCCCGCGCCAGTCCAACTATTGGTATGGATGATGTCAGCGCCATTAGGCTTAAACTTAGATCTAAGTAAATAGGGGTAATGTTGAAAATGTTTAGGGAAAACCTGTACTTCGGTATCAATTCCTTTTTTCTCAAGTTGACGAGCGATATTTATTGTCCAAATATCACTGCCTGAGCCTGCAAAAGTGTAAGGAAAACTAATTTTCATTGCGTTTACCTACCACTCTTTAAAATTTTGAATAAGTCGTAAAAATTAAAATGTTTTATACATAATAATTTAAGCTTCTTGGGCATGACTTTACGTTGCAAGTTATAGGCATTAACGGCTAGCGATACTCGCTGCGAATGGTTCATAAGTGAACGATATTTTTTATAGTAGAGTCTATAACCTTGTAATATGCGTTTAGGGTTCGTTATTCGTTCTTTTTCATGATCTGTGTGCATGACATAAGTACGTACGAATATTCGCCTAGCGGGGCCTAAGTTGCAGATTAAGTTGGTAAAAAAATCATAGTCCTGCCAAGCTGGGAACGTCTCATCAAATAACAAATTACTGTCTAATAAATCTTGTTTCTTTACGAATATTTGATTGCCTACACAATTACGCCTAAAAATACGATTTTTATCTATTGTTTTTTGGTAATAGCGACTAGGTATGTATTTTTCTCCATCGAAATTATTAAATAGAGAACAAAGAAAGGAGTCGCTGTCACGATAAGATTTTACAAAAACTTTTACTCGTTCTGGGGTGAAACGATCATCATCATCAAGGCCTGTTATAAATTCGCCAGTAGACGCTAAAATAGCTTGATTACGAGCATGACACGCTCCTTTAGAGGTGTCTGAACGGATATAAATGATGTTATTGTGGAGTTTACAATATTTGTTCATAAACTCGGGCGTATCATCGGTGGAGCCGTCATCGCTCACAACTACTTCAACATTTTTATAGTCTTGAGCGAGAACCGAGTCGATTGCTCTTTTGAGCATTGTAGGGCGATTTTTAGTGGGAATATACACACTTACTTTAGGCAGACTTTTTGCCATGTCTTCGCTCATAATGTTACTTACCTATATGAATGTTGGTTATTTATCGCTCGGTTTTAATACCAATACCTAGCACTAAAGATAACTTTAGGTAAAGTCGGTAAATCTTGTTATGCCACGCTATACATACGGCTTTGATGATATTACTCCAAGTGATGTCATGAGACTTTTTTCGGTCTAAACAGGAGCGTATTGCATGAAAAGGGGGAAGAGCATCTTCTATTAATGATTTTGCGCTAAATTGACTAGCCATGTTGGAATCCACTTTACGTAGTTCATAAAAGCCACCTACCACGCGTCTCGCTTTTTTTCTTATTTGCCCAATAGAGTCTCTAGCTGGGTGTTTAACCGTTACATTATCACCAAAGGTTATTTTAAAGCCTTGTGATGTGGCTCTACGTGTAAATTGATAGTCAGCACCTGAGTATGTATCTTCTTCAAATTGGCCAACAGCAGAGAGTGCATCAGCTGTAATCATTAAATTTGCTGTCACAGATCTGCCTAGGGCTGCATTTTCTTTTTGCGGAAATGCAAGAATAGACTCAAATATTTCGACCCAATTAGGCTTACGAGATGGACCTTCAAAGAATATTTCAACATTTCCAGCAATGAGTGAATATTGCTTATTTTGTAAGAGTGTTACTCCGTTTTCTATCCAATCTAAGTCAGGAATACAGTCAGAATCTGTAAAGGCTATAATTTTTCCATTTAGTAAGGGGATAGCTTTGTTTCTGGCTGCATATGAGCCGGGTTTAGTTTCTATGATTTTGGTTACATTTGAATGTTTTTCAATGATGGCGTCGTCAAATTGAGTGGAGTTATTGTCAGCTACAATCACTTCAATTTCACCTTTGTAACTCTGTTGAGAAATTGCCTGTAAACATTTGTCTAACCGTGTGTAGTCGTTAAATACAGGCATAACTACGGAAACTAAAGGTAAGGGCATTAGGCGACTTCCTTTTGTGACTCTTGTAGTTTTTGATATACCTCAATAGTATCTGTGGCCACTCGTTGCCAGTTGTAATAGGCAACTGCTCGGCTTCGACATTTTTCACTATATTGGTGCCTATTTTCTTTATCCCAATTGGCAATATCTTTAATTTTAGCTACCCAAGCCTCGATGTCATCATTGGGTAACAAAAAACCTGTTTCATTATTAATAACAGCACTAGTGAGGCCCTCAATATTTGAGGCAATTAAAGGTATTCCTTGCACAGATATTTCAGCTGCGACTAAGCCAAAGCCCTCTACATCAGTTTGGTTTTCACTTGGTTGATTTGGCATAACAGCCACGCAAGATTGATGCTTTAGTTCGCTTAATAAATCATTTGAAGCATAACCTACTAGATTAACTTTTGGGCAGCCTTCTAAACCTTGTTGCTCACTTTGATCCCAGGTTTTTCCTACGACCACAAATTCGAAGTTAGGCGGGAGTAGAGGTAATACATTTTTTGCAAACCATAGGGCTCCTTTTCTTACCACTAACCTTCCTAAAAACAATATTTTAAAGTTATGCTTAGTGGTGTCTACTGCTGGTAAATCAGTATTTACCCCCAAAGGAATGACGGTTACTGGCGTCAAACTTAAGTCTTGGCATATTCTGCCAGTGTTTTCACTATTAACAATATAATGGTCGGCGATGGGGAGTTTGGACATTATATTTTGGTAAATACGATAAATTCTGGCCAGAATCCCCGCTCTATTTCCAAATAATACGTCCAGACCATGGATCATAATGACAACTTTTGCTGGCTTGGCAAACAGTTTACTTATTAGACCTAAAGGCGCTAAAACAAAGTCACCAATATGAATGGTGTCAAACTGACGACCATGACGAATGATAAACCATGCACTACTCATAATAAAAAGTAGCATAGCTAACATACCCGGTGGCGCCCCATCTTCTTTTCCTGGCAAAACTAATGTTTTTAACGTTACTTTATTAGTAAACGCTTTAGTTAGTTCATAACTATAGGTTTCCATTCCGCCAACTGCAGGAGGCCACTTGCGCGTGATAAAAAGGACCTTTTGTTCTTTTTTAAGCATCGTCTTTATTATTTTCGTATTTCTCTAATTCAATACGTCTAACTTTTTCTAGTGTTTGTTCTATGAGTTGACGGTTAAAGTTCATTAAGTCAGCTAACATCGCTATTAAGAAAGATATAAAGCCTAAAATGGTAAAGGTACCACCAAGAATTAATGATTGAATATGTCCAGCTCCACCGTCGGTAAAGTAGAAAAATAAGAATCTCAGTATTGGAATGATGCCAATAAGTGAAAGGAATAAACCTATAAAGAAAAACACTCGCAATGGTTGGTACATGGCGTACATGCGTATAATTGTGGTTAGCTGTCTTTCAATAAATTTAGGAATGCTACTAAATAATCTAGATTCGCGTGTTTTTTCATTGGTTTCAACGGGTACTGATGCTACGGCCATATGCTTTTTACCAGCTTGTATTAAAGCTTCAATGGTATAACTAAAAGGAGATACGATATTTAGCTGTAACGCAGCATCTTGACTGTAGGCTCTAAAACCACTTACCGCATCTGGTACTTGTACACCTGACAAGGTTTTAACAACATAGCTACCTAAACGCTGTAAAAACTTTTTTACTGGCGAAAAATGCGCGACTTTGGCTGTATTTCTATCGCCCACTACTACATCCGCTTTACCATCGATAATAGGTTGAATTAACTTTGGAATATCCCAACCTGCATATTGGTTGTCGCCATCGGTATTAACAATTATATCGGCTCCCAGTTTTAAACATTCATTAATACCTGCTCTAAATGTTCGTGCTAAGCCTTTGTTATTTTTATTGATCACTATGTGGTCAACACCTAATTCTTGAGCTACTTCAATCGTTTTGTCAGTAGAGCCATCGTCAATGATCATTATTTCTACTTGGTCAACGCCAGGGATGCTTTTGGGGATATCATTAAATGTAGCTGGAAGCGTTAACTCTTCGTTATAACAGGGGATTTGTACAATTAGTTTCATTTTAAATATTCCAATTTTGAAGCGGCGTCTGCTGATACATCAAACAATAAAATGTCTTCATTATCTAGCGCCTCTAAAACAGTCGATTGGGCTTTGGTTACTAAATAAATATTTTGGGGTAGTATATTTAAGGT
>NZ_JBPOFP010000163.1:0-7868 GCF_051252315.1 Paraglaciecola sp.
GAGCAATAGGGGATAAAACGTCTACCAAATAAGGGGAATTTTCAAACTCATAGTGTTTTTGATTCAATGTGATGATTACTGAAGCGTTACTTTTTTGTAATATAATTAGACTTAAAAATAAAAGGCTCACCTTCACTATTTTATGCATTGTTAATTCAGTAAATTATTGATTTAAGCGAGCAATTCTACTTAAGTAGGTTATTTCTAATGGTTCTGACAATGGTGATACCTTTTGTTTACTTTTAATCAGTACACCGCTTTCGTCGTACCAAAAATAGTTCTGCCAATTATTGTTTGATTGGATATAAGTTGATGGTGTTTTATAGTCTGCAGATTCCATTATTAAGGTCGAATTTATATTTAAACCCAATGCTTGGATGGTTTCATTATTATGAAAATTGAAACTTGAATATATTGGATGGCCGTATTCATCACCTGAAAAATCCACTATTCGAGCCCAAGGTACGTTTAATTCAATGTCGGCCATTTTTTGGGATAAAAATTTTAACGGATCCGCTAAGGTATTTGATACATAGACTAAATCTTTACTAAGCCCCACGGTTCGAACAATTCTGCCAGCTTGCGTTATCAGTAGCACATTATCCTGAGATACCCATTTATGTTCGTTATTTTCTATGTAGGCTAATGCCATGATAATTGCAGGGCGATCTCCACGTTTAACTAATACTATATCTGATTGGGATTTCTGCACATCAGCTAGAGTAAAAGAAGCTCCTTGGCGTTTTGAAAATGCCAGTTTTAAAGTTTGGTAATAAGCATGATAAGTGCCGCTACAACCACTGATAAAAATTAATACTAACGTGCTAAACATTAGATTTTTTGTATTCATGAGTAGTCTTTATCCAAATTTAAGTATTAAATATATCAATAAAAAAGCCGCCATTTGGCGGCTTTTTTACAGATATTACAATTATAAAGCAGTGGTAGTTGCTGTCACTGTAACGGGAGTGGTAACAGTAGTTGTAGTAGTTGTAGTAGTTGTTGGAGGAATTGGTACACATTCACCTTCAATCAACTCTTCATCGGCTTCACATTCAGGGTCAACAGGATCAACAGGTACACATACACCGTTTTCTAGTTTTTCGTCTGGTCCGCAAGTTGGTCCTACAGGCGTTGGCGTAGTACTTCCTCGGTTGTTAGCAACCATAGCTCCTAGAAGTGCAACTCCTACAGCGCCGGCTACAATTTTGGGTTCATCAATATCACCAAATGCCGATTTTGAGGCATTTGAACCACCAGCGTTTTCTTGGGCAAATGAGTTGCCAGCAACACATATAACTGCCATGAGAGCCATTAAAACTTTTTTCATAACACTTCCTTGAACATAATTTTAAAATATTTCGTAAAGTTTAATTGAATAGCTTACCAAGCTCAATAAGTTTTAGTGGATGTTACGAATAAATTATTCGTGATTGTAGTTAAAGAGTATGAGATTGGATATCTGAGGAGATGATATTAATATATATCACTAAGTTCTTGCGTTTACTTTCGGCTTTTGTTTTTATTAGCTCATTTTTGTATAAGTATTTGTAAAAATCAGCTTGAGGGATATTGGTTAAATGAAAATAACAGTTTTTGGAATTGGGTATGTTGGATTAGTTCAGGCTGCTGTTATGGCTGAAGTGGGTCATGATGTGGTTTGTGTTGATGTTGATCAAGGAAAAGTTGATCGATTAAAGGAAGGCCATATTCCAATTTATGAGCCGGGTTTAACACCTTTGGTTAAATCAAATTATGAAGCGGGCAGAGTAAACTTCACGACTGATGCTGCGATGGGCATTGAGCATGGCGAAGTTATTTTCATTGCTGTCGGAACTCCACCAGATGAAGATGGGTCTGCTGACTTAAAATATGTATTAGCAGTGGCAGAAACAATTGCAACCCATATGCAATCCCACAAGATCATTATTAATAAATCAACTGTTCCGGTGGGTACTGCAGACAAGGTTAGCGCTAGAGTCTCTGAAACGTTAGTAAGTAGCAATAAAACCTTTACCTATGATGTGGTATCAAATCCAGAGTTCCTTAAAGAAGGGGCTGCAGTGAACGACTGTATGCGTCCGGATCGTATTGTAATTGGGACTGACAGCGAAACAGCTGAGAAAAAATTACGTCAGTTATATTCACCGTTTAATCGTAACCATGACAAAATTATTGTGATGGACATTCGTAGTGCAGAACTGACCAAATATGCCGCTAACTGTATGTTAGCCACAAAAATTAGTTTTATGAACGAAATGTCTAACTTGGCCGAAGTGTTTGGGGCCGATATCGAAAACGTACGCCGAGGAATTGGTTCTGACCCTCGAATAGGTTATCAGTTTATTTATCCAGGTTGTGGTTATGGTGGGTCGTGTTTCCCTAAAGATGTGCAAGCGCTCGCTCGTAGTGCAAGCCAAGCTGGCTACACAGCACAAATACTAGAGTCAGTGGAAGCAGTTAACTATAAACAGAAAGAAAAATTGTTTTCATATATCTCAAGACACTTTTCTGGAGATTTGGCCGGTAAAACGGTTGCCTTATGGGGCTTATCTTTCAAGCCTAATACTGATGACATGAGAGAGTCTTCAAGTAGAGTGTTAATGGAAGCTTTGTGGGCAGCAGGAGCCAAGGTAAAAGCCTACGACCCCGAAGCTATGGAAGAAACACAGCGTATTTATGGCACTCGTGACGAGTTGTCATTAATGGGTACAAAAGAAGCGGCATTAGAAGGTGCTGATTTCTTGGTTATTTGTACTGAGTGGCAAGCTTTCAGAGCACCAGATTTTGACTTAATAAAAGAAAAACTAACCTACCCATTATTGTTTGACGGACGTAATTTGTTTGAACCAAAATTAATGATGGAATACGGATTGCACTATTACGCAATTGGTAGAGGTTTATCGGTTAAGGAGCAGTAAAATGGGACAAGTAAAAAAGGCAGTTATTCCAGTTGCAGGATTAGGTACTAGAATGTTACCTGCAACTAAGGCAATTCCAAAAGAGATGTTGCCAGTTGTAGACAAACCACTTATTCAGTACGTGGTAAGTGAATGTGTAAAAGCAGGTATTAAAGAAATTATCTTAGTGACTCATGCGAGTAAAAATAGCATTGAAAATCATTTTGATACCAGCTTTGAGTTGGAAGCTACATTAGAAAAACGTGTTAAACGTCAGCTTTTGGAAGCCGTTCAAGCCATTATTCCAAAAGATGTGACGATTATGCATGTACGTCAAGGGGTCGCTAAAGGTTTAGGGCATGCTGTGTTATGTGCACGCCCAATGGTGGGTGATGAACCTTTTGCCGTGGTATTACCTGATGTGATTGTGGACGAATATACGAGTAACCTAAGTAAAGATAACTTGGCTGATATGGTAGCAAAATATAATACCAGTCGAGTTAGTCAAATTATGGTAGAAAGAGTTCCACACGAAGATGTTAATAAGTATGGAGTCGTTGATTTAGAAGGCTTAGATATTAAATCAGGTGAATCTGGAAAGATCCATGGCATGGTAGAAAAGCCTGCGTTAGAAGACGCGCCATCTGACTTAGCTGTGGTTGGACGATATGTTTTATCAGAAAAAATCTGGGACTTATTAGAATTCACTCCTCCAGGTGCGGGTGATGAGGTTCAACTTACAGATGCCATTGCTTCTTTAATGAATATGGAACAAGTGGATGCTTACTACATGAAAGGTAGTAGCCATGATTGTGGTAGTAAGTTGGGGTATATGACGGCGAATGTTGAATACGCCCTTCGTCACCCTGAATTAGGTGATGATTTTAAAACATTTCTTAAAGAGCTTAAGTTATAGTTTTGATTGAAAACTAATAAATGAAAGGCAGTACATGTTATGTGTACTGCCTTTTTTGTTGTTAAAGTATTATTTGGGATTTGAATTTAGTGAGCATTTTCTTACCCACTCCCTTTACTTTCATTACGTCTTCGATCGATTTATATTTTCCATGTTTAGTACGGTATTCGATAATTGCTGCAGCTTTTTTCTTGCCTACGCCAGGCAACGATACTAACTGTTCAAGTGATGCTGTGTTTAAATTAACTTTGCTCATATGCTTTTGAGCATGAGCTAATTTATTTTTTGCAGGATCTGCAAATACTTGATGCGAAAAAGAGCTAATAACCAATGCGGATAATAAACAAACTCGGATGACACTTTTCATAAATAATTCCTTCTAGTTGATTCCATGTCGATGTAAAACATCATGTTAAATGTAGTAGATAGCGCAGAATTGGTAAAGAAAGTTTACCGAGAGGTTCGGCTTATACAGTATTCAGGTTACTTAATTGAGCGTTGAGTAAATCATGGTTTTGGATAAGGCTTGTTCTGTTATTTCTGTGATTTGAGTATCAGAAAGGTGCAGGGTATCAAGTGCATTATTCTTATATCTAAGTGTGTCTGGGCAACTTGTTGGAGTTTGGAAATATACTTGTTTTGCAATGATCAAACTCAGCCCTAGTATATAACTAAGTTGATGTTTTTTATTTGAATTATGCAATGTATCCAATGCGTCGTATGACTTTAAAGCTTGTAAAATATTGGCAGGTTGCTGCCACGCTTGAGCCAAAATTATAGCTCCACTTTTTAGTGTGTTATTGCCGTTAACTTTGATTAAATTGCTGACTTCAAAGTGTCGTTTGTTATCGACTTCCCAATTCATTTTTGTTCTTAATTGTGGCAAAGAAAATAATCGTGATAAAACAAAATACGCAGTAGAGCTGACAATTTCATATGTCATCGATTTATTAGTATTAGCAATCTCTGCTGCAATTGTTGAATATATACTACTAAAAACTATGAACTGCTTTTGAAGTGGGAAATATTCTTGATTGAGGCGGGATAACAATGAGTGTTCTAGTAAAAGACAACTGGTTCTTTCATACCCTAACATGGCTAATCCATGTTGAATGGTTTCTACTGGTTGTTTTTGTCTATTGCCAATTGTCGCAGATTGTTTAAGTTGCTGAACATATGCTGGCTCTTTCTCTATTGCTTTGGTTATCACTGAAATATCAGTATTTATATTCGTTAATTGATCCTGGATCACTAGTAAGGAAGGTGGAGGTGATTGAAAGGCTAACTTCTGCTCGAACGCTAATACTCTTTTTGCCGCTGGGTTTGTTGTCAAATACGATTCGTTATCCTCGTTCCACCAATAATTAAATTGACTCATTTTATTGATACTTTGTGGAAGGTAAAATTGTGATACCTGAGTTAACGGAATAAGGCCCACGTTAATGTCTTCATCTTCACCTTCGATACTTCTATTTTGGGTTGGGCGCTTCATTGGTTTGACGACTAGCCCTTGCTCATTAATTGATACAATTATGAGCATTGAGTTATCGACATGTTTAATTATGGTGCCAGGAGGAACTAAAGAAGGATATTGAAGTAAAGGTTCTAAGGTTTCATACCAACTGGGCGGAGAAGTTAAACATAATTGTTTGAAAGCATGTGCAAATTTGACGGCTTTACTGTGTTTATTGGGGGTACACAAAATCGCCAATTTATATCCAAGGTAAACCAAACGTTGTAACTTATTTAATTGATTAAGACATGCCACTTTTCTCTCATTTAACGCTTTGTAAGTTAAATATGCAGAGTGCCAAATATGTTGGTTATGTGTATCTAGTTGAGTTTCAAGTAATGAGTTATCTTTGAATAATTTAATGCTTTTGGTATTTTCTGGTAACTGGTAATCATTGATTGATGCCTGATTACAAGCAATTAAGCTCAGGCTTGCGTTCATTATTTGTAAGCAAACTGATTCATCAACTTTATTTCTTATCCCAATTAAACAGACGTTAATACATGTATTTAATGCGAGATTAACAGTGTAAGGTAGTTGGCTTTTATAAAGCTGGGGTTGAGCAAAAACCATATCGGGATGAGTTTTTGCACTGGTTAACAGTGATTGGCAAAATTGATGTGTGACTTGTAGGTGCTTTTTATTTATTTTCTGAGTGTTGTACAGACTGAGAAGTTTTACGAGTGAAATGCAGTGTTGTTTAAGTATTTCACTCGTCATAAAGCTTAATATTACCCGTCTATATATGCTTGATAGGCATTTTTTCCGAAAGCAATTAATTTACTATTTTTGAACAGTAAAGGAGTGCATTCGTCTTGTGTTGTTATGCCGTCTGCTTGAACATGTCCAGTACGATAAAACATGACTTGTAGTTCAGTATTTGAAATCTTCTTAGCTTCAGTTATATCTGGACTGCCTAACAATTGCAATATTTCATCTTTACTCACTCCCAGCTCTACTTGGGATATTTGAATTTGGTTGTATTCTTGTCTATCTTCCCAATCCATACTAAGAGGAGTATCAGGGTATAATTTGATAACAGCTATCGCAAAAATAGCGTAAAGAAATACGCCTATACCAATTCGTTTTATTACTTTTTTGTTCATTCTTAGTGTCTAATAACTATCCCACTTTATCATAATAAACTTTGCCTTTAATTGCATTTAACTGAACGCAAAAATTAGGTGACTTAACTGAGAAGGACTATTATTCCTATTGTTCTGCGAGAGAATTTTATTTACTAACTTGATAACATGGAACGTATTTACTTCCGGGTAATTTCATTCTCTGCTGAGAAACGAATGATTCTAACAATTCATCCATCATATGCATAAGAGTGGGTTCACCGCTTAATTGATAAGGCCCTTCTTGTTCAATTAACTTTACATAATCTGCTTTAACGTTTCCTGCGACAATGCCTGAAAATGCTTTTCGCAACGCTGCAGCAAGATCAGTTTTAGCTTGGTCATAATGTAAGTTGAGTGCAGCCATGTTTTCATGATTAGGTTCAAAAGGTGTCTGAAATTCAGACGCAATTTTTAGGGACCAGTTAAAGTCAAAAGCATCACCTATGTCTTTGCGATACCCCCTAATCTCTTGTTGGTTTTGTTTGATTGTTCTAGCCACTTCACTAGGATCACCAACAATTATTTGATACAGGTTTTGTGCCTCTGCGCCGAGTGTTGCACCAATAAACTTATCAAGAGATTCAAAGTAACCACGACTTTGTTCAGGACCGGTTAATATAATAGGCAACACTTGTTGGGCATTATCTTCATCTAACATTATGCCAATTAAGTACAATAACTCTTCTGCAGTTCCAGCCCCGCCGGGAAAGATTATTATGGCATGTGATAACCGAATAAATGCTTCGAGTCGTTTTTCAATATCAGGCATGATTACCAGTTCATTTACAATTGCATTTGGTGGTTCGGCAGCGATTATGCCTGGTTCAGTTAAACCTAAATAACGACCTACTTTATAACGTTGTTTAGCGTGGCCAATTGTTGCGCCTTTCATTGGACCTTTCATCGCTCCAGGCCCGCATCCGGTACAAATGTTTAATTCTCTTAACCCAAGTTGATACCCTACTTCTTTTGTATATTGATACTCAACAGAACCAATCGAGTGTCCGCCCCAACAAACGACCATGTTTAGTTCGGCTGTACCTTTAATTGCATTAGCGTGACGCAACATATCAAAAACACTATGTGTTATATAATTTGAGTCAGAAGGAAACCTTAATGATTGGGCTGAATACTTAGCGCCGGTATGAAGCAGATCTCTTAATACTGAAAAAAGATGTTCATGAACGCCTTTTATTAATACTCCGTCGACAAATGCTAGTTCCGGAGGATTAAGTAGTTCTATTTTTACACCTCTTTCACGAATAATAAGGTTAATATTAAAATCTTTATGAGGAGCAAATATACTTTCACTATTATCAATTTCTGCCCCACTATGCAAAACAGCTAAACAACAATTGCGGAATGTTTTATATAGTTCTCCGTTGGCTGATTGGTTAAGTAAATCCACCTCT
>NZ_JBPOFP010000164.1:0-7683 GCF_051252315.1 Paraglaciecola sp.
AAAAGGACTGTTTTTTTTATTTGGGCTGAAAGCCCTGAAGTACCAATACCTAAGAAAAGATAATGGTGCCCGGGGCCTCGCTTTAACCCTTGTATTATTCAGTATCAATTAACCTCAGACCCCCTTTAAAATCAACAATCCCAAGATTAACCTTGTCTTAAATAGTCTTATGTTATACCATCTAATCACAATAACTATGTTGGTTTTTATGATGGGTTTTTAAATGCCGAAAATTACTAAAGAATTATCCGACAGAGCCGTTCGCTCGCTCGCATACCGAATTAATAAAACAGGTAAACCGATTAAGGCCCTTTATGCTGTAGGTGGCGTGAGCGGTTTAATGCTTCAATGTTCAGCACCAGTGAATGATAACAAAGTATTTGCTCGCAGTTGGATTTTAAGGACTGTAGTTGGTGAAAAAAGAAAAGACATTGGATTAGGTGGCTATCCTGAAATATCTTTATCTAATGCGCGCGTGATGGCCAGACACAAAAAACAATTGGTGCGCGATGGCATGGACCCTGTAGCAGAAAAACGTAAATTAAAACAAAAGCTAATTGACGAGCAATCCTCAGCCATTACATTTCACGACATTGCCAATGAATACATTGAAAAGCAGTCTAAAGAACTTAAGACACATACCCAAGTAAAAAAACTTCAATCACGATTAAACACGTACGTGATCCCGCATATTGGAAACATGATCATTCACGATATAAAGCGTTCTCACATCCTTAAGATGATCACTCATGAGAATCTATGGTTTGACAAGACAGAGACCGCCACACGCGTTTTAAACGCCACAGGGAAGATCTTAGACATTGCAACGGTTAAAGGTTTACGTGAGGGTACAAATCCTGCTCAATGGCGTGGAAATTTAGAGCTGACATTACCCAAGCCCAGTAAGATTGCAAAGGTCGTACATTACAAAGCATTGCCATACAAAGAAATAACGGTGTTCCTATCTAAATTAAAATCGCAAGAATGGTTATCTGCTCGCGCTTTAGAATTAGTCATTTACACCGCTTGCCGTAATAGTGAAGTAAGAAAAGCAGAATGGTCAGAGTTTGATCTAGAAAATGCGTTGTGGACAATACCTGCAGAAAGAATGAAAGCCGGTAAAGAACATAAAGTACCTTTGTGTGACAGTGCAGTGAAATTAGTCAAAGGTTTAATTCGAGACAGTGAATATTTATTTTCAAATTCTAAAGGTAATCCACTTACTGATGCGTCCATATCAAAAGCACCTAAACGGATAGGCTATGACGTCACCGCACATGGCTTTAGAAGTAGTTTTAAAGACTGGTCAACAGAATGTACCTCCTATCCTGATGAAGTCTCAGAGCTCGCACTAGCTCACGTTAACAACGATAAGACAAGGGCAGCATATGCACGCTCACAGCTCATCGACAAACGTCGTTTAATGATGGACGACTGGGATAATTACGTGAATGGAGTGGAGCAGTAATGCGGGAGATTAAAATAAACCATTGGAACGTGATCACATCATTGCTTGATAAAAAGATCAAACCATCAAAAGATCAAGTAATTTTAGCTCTTGAGAAAGACCCAGTAATAAAAGACTCGAGGATAAATGAGTTGATTCTATCAATGATCAATGGTGATAAAGGTGTGTTTGATGGCACTACAAAACGATTGAAGTTGATCCCGGCAGACGTGGCAATAAAAATATTAAAGCAAGATTATGGTGAGCAATCCGCAACAGATTTTAAAGCTAATGTGTGCGAGAAATATGGTATCAGCCATGATACGTTAAAATCACAATTAGAAAAATACAAAAAGTTTTTATTACATGATACACAAAATGGCAGTTAAAGTGCGTTGGAGGTTAAAAACCGCGTTTTTGACCGCCTGATACAATTAGTCATATTCACGATTATGCAGTCTCATTCAACTAAGTGAGATTTACAACATGATCAAACAATACCTTTCAGCAATCCAAGTCGCGGAACGTTATTCCGTTAGTCGTGCTACCGTTTGGCGGTGGTTAAAAGAAAATAAAATTCCTTCACCTAGCAAGTTTAATGGATCTACCCGTTGGAAAATTGCGGATCTTGTCGCGTTTGAGCAAGAAGGGAGAAATTCATAATGAAAAATATGACCGCCCCGACAGACGGCCAAACTTGCCAATTCAGGTTCAATAATACTACTAATAATGGTAGTGAACAACTGCCGAATGGTTCAGATGATAACTGGCTAGCAGATACCGTATCGATGCTAATTGAACAAGGCCATAGACCCATTCCAATGCATCAAATAGGAAACCCAATGCAATTCGGCGATGCTCAAAGATACCCATTAAGTGATAAGGCATGGAGTAAAGCAAAAACCGATATTGTTTCCGTTGCTCTTGATGATTTCATCTTACTTGATTATGACGGTAACAAAAAAGACAAGGAAGTTATACCACTTGAAGAGCTGCTATCAATCGTCGGTGGCGAGCCGTTATTGGTACAGCAAAATATTGATGGTGATTCTTTGCATTATTTTTATAAGATTCCGGATCATGTTGATAAAGAATCATTAAAACATTCTAATGATAACTGGTTGCCAGGCGTTGATGTTAAAACTAAAAACCAACTCATTCATATCAAAAAAGGTAAACTACTAATTGATGATGAATTACCCAAGAAGAACGAAGTTCCTGACGCCCCACAATGCATTATTGATGCCCTTACTATAGTAACGCCTGAATTTAAAGCGAAGCGCTTAGACAGCCGTACAAGCGCTACCAAAGCCAAAGAAATACTAGGTTATATTCGACCTGATTGTGATTATTCAATATGGATAAAGGTAGGTATGGGTTTACATGATGAATTCAATGGAAGTGAACAAGGATTAGCACTTTGGGATCATTGGTCGATGGGTGCCAATAATTATGCAGGTACATCATTAATTAATAAAAAATGGCAATCATTCGACGGCAACACAGGTAATCCCACCACGTTTGCAACTGTTTGTAGAATGGCAAGGGATGCAGGTGCAGACCTAAGCGCAATTGCAAAGAAGTACGATAAGGATGGTAATCTAAAGCCCGTTTACAGTGATGTAATTAAACAAGTCGATGTATTAACCCCAGAAAGTGAACCAGAGCAAGTGCAAGCCATTCTTGATTTAGTTAAAAGTTTGAGCTCAATCGAGCAAGGCAAACTACTACTATTAATAAAAAATAAAACTGAAATATCGCTCGGAGATTTAAAACGTGCGTTAAAGGAAAGCGAACAAAGCGAAGAACCTAAAGACCAATTGTCGTTGGCTAAACATGTCATTGACACATACACACCTGAAAATATCCTGGGGTCGTTAGGGGATGTTTGGACGTGGAACAATACCGGTGTATGGGCAAAGTTAGAGAATCGAAGTCTTAAACAAAAAATCCAAGACGTAATCCCTCAATTTATTGAGCCCGTTACAAGAACGTTAGTAGATGGAGTATGTGAGTTAATTAAAAATGAAGTTCATAAGCCGGATCATGAATTTAATATCGCAGGGACTGAAAGTGTTAATTGTTTAAATGGAGAATTAGTATTAGATGAATTCCTTGATTCATGGATACTCGAAGAACATAAACGCGAACATTACCGAACAACACAAATTCCCATTGAGTACGATGAACATGCTAAAGCACCTCAATTTTTAAAATTCATGTCTGATGTTTTTTCCGGTGATGATGATAAAGACGATAAAATTAAAGCCATACTCGAAATGATGGGTTATTCCCTAATGGCGCATTGCAGGCATGAAAAATTTATTATATTGATTGGTACTGGTGCAAATGGAAAATCCGTCTTGTTATCCATACTTGAGGCTCTGTGTGGATTTAAAAACGTTGCAGGAGTCCAACCCTCAAAATTTGCCAATCCTTTTCAACGCGGGCATTTATTCGGCAAACTAACTAATATCGTTACAGAAACCGAACAAGGTCAGATAATTGATGATGCAGCACTCAAGGCAATTACAACAGGTGAATTATCAACCGTTGAAAATAAGTATCAAGATCCATTCGAAATAAAACCTTTTGCGACGTGTTGGTTTGGTACTAACCACATGCCACATACTAAGGATTTTTCAGATGCATTATTTCGACGTGCGCTTGTGGTGAAATTTAACAATACATTTAAACCAGAGCTTGGTAATTGCGACCCCTTACTTAAGGAAAAGTTGCTGTCTGAGTTACAAGGTATATTAACATTATCGTTAAATTCATATGCTGAAGCAGTCGCAAATGGTTTTACGGTACCTGAAAGCAGTAAAATTGCACGTCAAGAGTGGCGCAAGGAAGCTGATCAAGCTGTCCAGTTTATTGATGAATGCACTGAGAATGATGAATATGGAATAGTCTCAAAGTCAGAGTTGTTTAAATGCTACCAATATTGGGCGGAAGAAAATGGAATCAAAAAAACGTTAACTCAAAAGGGTTTAAGGGAAAGGCTAATACGTTTGGAGTATCAAGAAGATAGAGACAAGAAGAACAGATACTTTAAAGGGCTCAAATTGATAAAGACTCCATATTTTTAAATAGAAAAGTATGGATGACACATGGTGACACTTATTTTAACTCTTATACGTTCTCAGAAAAAATAAAAGATTAATTAATTGTTTTTTCAATATATATAAAGGGTGGAATTATGTGTCATTATGTGTCATCAAGCATAAAGCAAGTGGAAATTTTAGCTTTATATGTCAATCTATCAATAATAACTAGACCTTCGTACAGTATTAATGGCGTAACCAAAGACTTAATATAGATTGTCGCTCGGTTTTAACGTATTGCAAAGATTGAACGATAGCCCAGCTAAAATTGTTGGGCTTTTTTTTTGATGTATATAAACGGTGAAATTATGTGTCACCAGTCATAAATCCAGTGGAAATAAATAGATGGGAAATAAAATACAAATATCCGCACCCCCTACCCCATTCAAGTCCGACAATGGTAACCATAATCTTCGTAAAGCCCATTATTAATAGTGGGTGTTATTATATTTTATTAAAAACCCATCATAAAAACCAACATTAACCCCATAAATACGATATAATTACCTCATTAATACATGGCAATTAGATCGTAGGTACACATGATACCAAACAAGTTCAAAGCAGGGTTTATAAACGAATTAGATGGGCGTACTAATATCGCGCAGGAAATGCGAGCGCGACACATGGCTTTAACTGATGATCTTGGAGGATCGGACAAACTGTCTTATCAACAATTGTCATTAGTTGAGCGTAGTCTATGGCTTGAGTACTTCCTAGCTGAGCAAGAAAAAGTATTGGCTACTGGTGGAGATTTTGACTCAGGTCGATGGACTCAGGCCGTTAATTCACTTCAAGGCATTTACGCTAAATTAGGACTAGATCGGGTAAGACAGGTAAAAAGTGTCGCTGATTACTTAACGGCTAGAGGTAATTAGTGAACATCATTGAATTTATGGATGATCCCCAGTTGGTAGGTGATCAGTTTATCAACCCCTCATGGCAATCATGGAGGTCTTTACTCGCAGGTTTTTACAATCTCAATACCGATGCCACCAAGTATTACTCGTTAACTAAACGTAAACCGTCGTGTAATGATTTTAGGGAACTATGGCTCGTTATTGGTCGTCGTGGTGGAAAGTCAAACATAAGCGCGTTACTGGCAGTTTATGAAGCGATCTTTAATAATCATAAAGACAAACTCAGCCGTGGTGAAGTAGCCACAATCATGGTCATTGCGAGTGATAGAAAGCAGGCCCGTACTGTTTTCAGATATATCAGTGCAATAATAAGAGAAAGTGAAATTCTGTCACAAATGTTGATCAAAGAATCGACGGACACAATCGAATTAAACAACCGTTGTGTGATTGAAGTAACAACCGCATCACTCAAGTCAACCCGTGGATACTCTGTAGCGTGTGCCATTCTCGATGAAATAGCTTTTTGGAATAGCGATGGTGCCAACCCTGATAAAGAGATTTTGCAGGCTCTACGTCCAAGCCTTGCGACCTTAGATGGTAAAGTAATTGCCCTATCAAGCCCATATGCAAAGCGTGGTGTGTTGTGGAATACGTTTAAAGGTTATTTCGGTAATGATGAATCAGACAGAATATTAGTAGCACAAGCCCCTAGTCTACTTATGAATCCATCACTTGACCCCCGTATAATTGAACAAGCTCGACGTGATGATCCTAGCGCAGCTCGTGCAGAATATGACGCTCAATTTAGAACTGATATTGAAACGTTTGTATCTGATGACGTTGTGGAGCGTTGTACACGTTATTCACCTTTAGAATTAGGTTTTCAACGGAATACACCTTATGTGGGTTTTGTTGATCCTAGTGGCGGTAGTGCTGATGCGTTTACTCTATCCATTGCCCACATGGAAAAAGGTAGAGTCATTATAGATTTAGTACACGCAATTAAACCGCCTTTTAGCCCCGAACAAGCAACAGCGCAACTGTGCGACATACTGCACAATTATCGCGTTGTATGCGTTCACGGTGACGCATATGCCGGCGCGTGGCCTGCTGAGCAATTCCGTAAGAATCGAATTGATTACATTCGCATTAAGAAACCCAAAAGTGAGCTATACAAAAACCTCTTGCCCTTGCTTAATAGTGAGCATATTGAGTTACCACCGAGTGAACAATTAGCGCGTGAATTATTAAATCTTGAGCGAAGAACAAGCCGAGGAGGCAGAGACACAATAGATCACCCCGTTGGTTTTCATGACGACCTAATTAATGCCGTTGCAGGCGTGGCAGAAGTCACAAAAACAACCGGCGCACCTACTCCAATCAAAGTCCATTTTTGTTATTAAGGAAATTATTATAATGAATGCTAAAAAGTTAATTCAAAACGGTTTATTAAACGCTATGACCGAGAACACTCGCACCACCTCAGAAGTTCAACAACTGTCAAAGTTATACCACAACCAATTTAACTCAATTGCTGAATCAGTCCGCAAAATTCAAGCCGATTCGACCCGTACACACAGTGAAAAAGCTCCATTATACAAAAAGGTATTAGCAAGAATTGATAACAACTTAGCTGATACCGCTGCGTTAATGGTGGACAACGTGGAGAATGCCAAAGGTAAATTACACCGAGATATAGAAACAACGTTGAACAGCGGCGACCGGATAACGCGTTTACACTTAGCAACTCACCTTCGTGATAATAAAAGCAATTTTCAACAATTGGTAAATGAAGATATACGATACTTGCAGGCGTCGAATGAATTCCCGAGTTCATTTTATGGCGTCAAAGATGATGATTTTAAGAATGTAACTAAGAATGCACTATATCGTCACAGACCTGAACTTAAAGCAATGACAGACACAGTCTCAAGATCTGAAGCACATTTAACGCGGTTAATTGACTACATGAACACCTTGAAAACAGGCACTAATTTATTATTGAATAATGAAGCGTTGGAAACACGCGTGGATGAAAATAATATTTAAGATTTACGCGCCGGTGTTCAAAAATTAATATGATATTGCCTCGTTGAACACTGGTGCAACCTAACACATTAACTAATGTTTGAACTATGGTTTTTATGATGGGTATTTGAATTAAACCTCGTGTAACCCTTATTCCTAAAGGAATAATGGTGCCCGGGGCCGGACTTGAACCGGCACACTCTTACGAGCGAGGGATTTTAAATCCCTTGTGTCTACCAAT
>NZ_JBPOFP010000165.1:0-7501 GCF_051252315.1 Paraglaciecola sp.
TTCTTATTGTGGTTAACGCCAAGTTTATTTTGTCAACGTAGGTAATGTCGCTGAAGCCAAGTTCTTCCAAAGAATACTTCATGTATCCTTTAGCTAAGGCTTGATCATCTACGATTAGAACTTTTGTATTTTTCGCTAGTTGTGAATTCATTTATTGCCAATATTACTTATCTGCATAAAGGTTATCGTATTTATTCGTGAAATAATAAGCCGAAACAGAAAAATATTAACATAAACAGTAAGTTTGAGGTATTGAGGGTTATATAAAGGTGAAAGAGTGCTATGTGCGACTTGTAAAACAAATCGCCCGTCATGCCAAAAAATTAGCTAAATATCCAGAAAGTGCCTAACCCCATTGATAATACACTTAATAGCCTAGTGAATAAGTGGCTTAGGCCAGTATTCATTTGTTTCACATATGCCTGTAAAGAACCTAAAGCAAATCCAAAACAGAACATGCCGAATAAGCAACCCAAAGAAAATAGGATGACATGCAGCAAAAATTGAGATTCAAGCATGTTAGGTAATAAAGCTAATACCGGTGCACTGCCTGCTACGCCATGTAACATGCCAATAAACAAAGGAGCGTGATCGTGCTTTTGTTGTTTTACATCTTGGTTATTTCTGATTTTTGAAACAAATAACCAGAGACGAATACCTAAGTAAATGAGCAACACACCCACCATCATTTCTGCATAGTGAACAAACCAGCTCGGCAACTCTACGCCAACAAATACTAATAAACCGCCCAACAGGAGTAACACGCCACCGTGACCGCCGCCCCATTTGCATGCGTATTTTAAGATGTGTTTTTTCTTAGATTTTTGGCTCACTAAAGTAGCCATTGCAACGACATGATCAGCATCAAATGCATGGAAAATACCCACCATCATGCCTAACAATAAAACTGACCATAACTGGGGATCAAACATGTTTATGTCTCACTGCTAGAGTTAAATTGGTTGAATATTTTTATGGCAGCATTTGCTGCGCCAAAGCCATTATCTATATTGACGGTTAATACGCCTGGCGCACACGAAGCTAATGCGCTGTCTAGCGCCACTTTGCCATTTGCTGATACGCCATAACCGACAGAAGTAGGCACCGCAATCACCGGCGCTCTAACTAACCCTGATAACACACTAAACAATGCGCCTTCCATGCCCGCACATGCAATGATAATTTTATGTTGTTGAATGTCGGCAAGTTTGTCCATTAAACGCCATAAACCTGCTACACCGACATCTGCATAAATTGGTGCTGCAAACCCATTAAAAACCAAAGTTTTTTGGGCTTCTTTCGCTATGTTTAAATCAGATGTGCCAGCAGTAACAATACATATGCCAGCTTGCGGAGTCGGGCAGTGTTGTGGCAATAAAATGGCTGTTTGAGAAACCTCATCATATTCAAGAGCGGTTTTTATCTCACTTGGTATTTTTGCCCATTGAGTTTGTGTTAAACGTGTAAGTAATATTGGCGTCTTGTCTTGGAGGTTAAACTCTATGATATCGACTAAGTCTTGAGGGCTTTTATTACTGCACAATACTGCCTCTGCAACGCCAGTACGTGACAGTCTATCTTTATCCCAAATAAAATTACTCATGGCTCATCCCATTAATAAAGGCAGAGCCTTTTTGGTAAGTTCTCACCCCAGAAAATATCCGACCGGTTTGAGCACACATCTGATCAAGCTGGGTGGATAACGATTGAAACTCAGGTGTCTCTGGCACGGAATCTATTTCTAAAAATGTACCTAGTCGAGTGATACGGCAACGAACATTTTTTAATTCAGGAAAGACTTGTCTGGTATGTTCTTCCACTTGATTAATAAAATCTAAGTCTTTGGCATTTATTTTCATTCCGGTTTCAACTCGGCTGGCTAAGCAGGGCTGAGCTGGTAAAGATTGTAACTGCTTTAGGTTGTAATGCTTGGCTAGCGCATAAATGGTGGCTTTATCAATTTCTGCTTCCACGTATGGATGTTGGACATTCTGTTCTTTCGCGGCTTCTAAGCCTGGACGATAATCTGCCAGATCGTCTAAATTGGTTCCCGAAAATACTATGCCTTTAGTCTGTTCAGATATTCTTGTATATAAATTTGATTTACAAAAGTAACAGCGGTTAACGGGATTGTTGATGTAGTTAGGGTCGTCAAACTCTCTGGCATTTAGGATCTGTAAGTCCCAATTGTAATCTGTCGCATGTTCTTTCACTCTTTGTAGAGCCGCTTCGGGCACTGCTGGTGAAAAAGCATGTGCTACCGTCACTTTTGCTGTAGAAAACTTGTTCGCAATGAAAGCTAATAACATACTATCAATTCCACCACTGACAGCTACTGAGTAGTGTTCAAATTGGTTCAGATAATCAATCAGTTTATTGGCTTTGTTTTGTAGTGAAGTCAAAGAAGCATTCATTTTTCTGACTCTAGATTGTACTTAAACATACGCCGTTCATTTAGGGTAGATAAAGAGGTTAATTCATCGTGTTCCACTTTCGTCGTTTGACTACCGTCGGGGCGAGTGACAGTTTTATAAGCTTGACCGGTTTGGTTGGTTAACGTTCTGGCTAAATAATTCCTTGTTTCAAAGCGGTAACGCAAACCTATGGTACTGGTTTGGATAAAACAGTAATCAATAATATCTTGATAGTATTCTGTGGACGCTAGAATTCGAACCAGTTCTACGGCACGATTTTTCTTGCCTCTGGCGGATTGAACAACTACATCAACTACCCCAGTATATTGCCTTAGAAGGTCAAGGGAATGGGCAAGCTCTTCACCTGTCATATCGTCGATATCAAATTCGATGACTACCACAGTGTCTTGTTGCTGCAATTCATCTTCCAACTGACAAAAGCTGGTTGCCCGTAAAATGTTAGGCATGCTGGGGAAAACTTTTGTCCCTAAACCATAACCTATTTGTTGCAACTGTCCCTGCTTGCGAGTGGTTAAACACTTTTTGTCAGATAAATAGCGCAATATTGCTGCACCAGTTGGCGTGATCCGTTCACCTTGCACACCATCATCAAAAAAAGTGAATCCTGCTAATATTTCTGCCGTCGCTGGAGCGGGTACTGGAATGAGGCCATGTTGGGTTTTAACCAAACCACCACCTATGGGCAAGGGAGAAATACTCCAAGTGTGAAGTTTTAATGCATCAAAAATAACTGCACTAGCCACGACATCCATTAATGAATCCCAATCAGCTAATTCATGAAAATGCACATCTGCTAGTGTTTTTGCGTGTATCTTGGCCTCAGCGTGAGCGATGATGGTTAAGATATCAATCGCACCTTGTTTAACGTCTTCTTTAAGAGCACTTTTACTAATCAAGCCACATAAATGTTTATAAGTAGTATGCGAGTGAGAATGCTCGCTGGCGTCTTGATGGTGACTGTGACTGTGATGATGATGGTGCTGGGACTCTGTCGATGTGTCTTTTGTTGTTATTAAAGAAAAGCGTAAACCGCTGATGCCAGAATTAAGACCTTCAGTGAGAGTAGGGGTGCCAGCTGATGCGGGTAAAACAGTGGCGATAGCAGTCAGTACCTCTGATTTTAGTTCCGGAAAGGTATCTAACATGGCAGCAATAAACATATCACCTGCTATGCCACCTACTATATCAAGGTGAATATGATATTTTTTTACATTCAAAGTCATAAAATTGCACTACTTATATTCAACTGAATAATTGAATTTATTTGTTAAAGTTTTGTTTGGTTGCCCATAACCCTAACGCAGGGTTACTGACATAAAATATTTCTTCACCATCATCCAGTGTATTCCATCCGTCTTGCATGTTTTCGATTGGGTAACGTTTTATCATTTCTTCATAATGACAATATTGGTAGTTTACTGATTCAACCTCTTCTTGGCTGACTGCATTACCTGGACAATAGGTTACTTGAAAGCGGTTGTTAGTTGTGCCATGAATTAAATGTGCGGCAGCTGATAAGTTCTTTTCAAGTTCGGGATTTGTTTTTACCGCGGCTAAGGTTTCATCTGTGGTTTTGTAACCAAATTTTCGGATCAATTGATCAATTTCAATGTCTTCACCAAATCGATGAAGTCCAGGAGCCAACACTATAAGTTCGCCTTCGTCAGCCATGGCCATACGAGTACGGTAAATGGCTTTATTGCCTAACCATGTGGTTTTAAATTCCGCCGGCTCAAGAAACACTATGGCTTTTTTAATTGGTTTGTCTAATAAGTTTAAATTCAGTTGCTGACTGAGCTTACAGGCTTCTTCATAAGTTTCGTCGTCGTTACCACAATATACGCCTTGTAGAGCGAGTTTTTCGTCTTTACTACCTAATACAGTCAAAATAAACTCTATGGGTAAATCACGTAAATAGGTGTTAAAACCTTCATTCAAGGCCCGTCGTACTGGAGTGTATGTACGTCCCATGATACGTTCCATGCCATAAACAGCGCCTAAGAAATGAGACTTATGAATAGTGTCAGAACCGCCTACCCCTACTAGTATGTTTTTGGAGTAGTTTGCCATACCAATCACTTCATGAGGGACGATTTGACCCACGGAAATGATCAGGTCCCATTTTTCATCTAATAATAATTTGTTAACGGCAACATCCATTGAATAATCCAATTTTCCTTCGGATAGTTCGCCAATTCTTTGTGGGGATATTTCGCCAATCTTTTTAACGTCAGTACGCCAGAAATGAGGTAAAAACAATTCTTTAGGAATATCTGTGCCAAACATGCCGTCTATTTCTTTATCTGACATAGGCTCATGTGTACCTAGCGCAGGTAAAAAGTATATTTCAGCTTGGTCTTTTAGCTGCTCATATAGGTAAGTTGAAATAAATCCAGCTTTTGAATAAAACCGTGTGATATCAGGAGGCAAAATTAGGATACGTTTTGCGTGACGTGCTTTTTGTTGAATAAAGTTATCGATGATTTGAGTTAAGTCATCATCAGAAATTGTATTTTGAGTATCAACTTTGTGTATAGGGTAGGTCATTCTAGTTAATGTCCTTTAAGATCTGCGAAATGATTTGTTCAAGGGTGTTATCAATTGAAACCGTTAGCGCCTCTGTGGGAGCTTCTAGAGTTTGTAATTGGCTATCAAGTAAACTATCTGGCATAAAGTGTGATTCACGACTGGTCAATCGACTATGCAGCACTGATTTTTCACCATGTAAATATATGAAAGATACAACTTGGTTGGTGGTCGAACATAGCAAGTCACGATAGGTTTGTTTTAAAGCTGAACAAGCTAGAACAGCCCCCCCATTTTGTTCCCACTGAACAATCTTATCTGCTAATAAAGATAACCAAGGTGCACGATCGTTATCATCCAATGGTTGACCACTGGCCATTTTATTGACATTTTCGACAGGATGAAAATCATCAGCATCGAAAAAAGATAAACCTAATTTATCCGCTAATAAACTACCGACAGTTGATTTTCCGCAACCAGAAACACCCATCACAATATAAATCATTAAATATACTCACTCTTAATACTAAAAAATAACAGCTAGTTTTCGTTATTGTGAAGTTAACTTACTGGCATTTCGTATTTTATTATAATTACACACAATTTGTTAGTATAAACGTCTTTTACTACTGACGAATTAACTTAAACCTTATTATATATCCAACATATGGTTAGTAAAAAAGTCACAGGACTTCTTTATAAGCCCTTTGTACACTTAACAAAAATGATTCGTTGTTTTCTAAAGATTCAGGTAATAGGCCTTTCAAACTTAAAAAACTCGCAACATCTTGCTCGTCGTTATCTTTAAATTGAGCCACTGCGGATATTAGATCTTGTGCTCTAGGATCGTTTAACACTTTATCATTAATGTAACTCTGGCGAATAAAATGGATCCACGCAGCAACAACCATAGATAAAGATTGATAGCTTCTAGCTGCCGAAATATTACTTTGAATAGGGGCGAGCGTGCGTACTGGAATTTTAACCGAGCCGTCATTCGCTATTTGACTCAATAAGTGTTTGATTTTGGGGTTTTCGAATCGGGCTATTATTGCGCGAGAATAGTTATGTAAATCCAACCCCTTTGGAGGAGTTATAGTAGGAATGATTTCATTATCAACTAAGTTAATTAAGAAGGCTTTAATTTGTTTGTCAGAAATAGCTTCGAAAACACTTTGATATCCTTTTAGTTGTCCAATATAGGCTAAGGCTGAATGCAAACCATTCAAAATTCTTAATTTTGCATGTTCAAAAGAGGCCACGTTATCGGTAAATATCACGCCAACTTTTTCCCACTCAGGACGTTCCATTTCTGGACAATCTTCTATAACCCATTGTGAAAACTGCTCTCTTTGAACTGGTGCAGTATCGGTAAAACCTAATTTTTCTTGAATAAGATCTATGGTTTCTGGTTCTGTTTGAGGAGTAATACTGTCAACCATTGTATTTGGAAATTGCACATGTTGTTCGATCCAAACCGCCAGCTCTTTCGATTGTTGTTGGGCAAATTGAAGTACGGCTGATTTTAACTTATGACCATTGTCAGGTAAGTTATCACATGGGATGACATTAAATGGTTTGTCACCTTGTTTGAATCGCATGTGAAGAGCGCACACAAGTAAACCTATGGCAGTGGTAGGGTTAGCAGGTGTTTTTAAGTCTTGAATAATACCAGGTAGAGATTCATCTAGTTTTCCAGCTGAATTAAGGCAGTAGCCTTTTTCTGTTACAGTGAGAGAAACAATTTTGGTCGTGCCGGCGGCCATTCTACCTAACACATCTTGCACCTGCGTTTTTACGACTAAAACTTCTTTAATTGCGCCTACTACTTGAAAACTATGCTGCACATCTAAAACGGCCATAGTGTACAAATTATCTTGTTTTTGTAGCTGTGTTTGTAATGCTTGATTTCGAAAGGTGACACCACAAATTCCCCAATCCCCACCGTTTTGAAGGTTGAGTAATTGCTCTGTGAATACTGCTTGATGAGAACGGTGAAATGCACCTAAACCTAAATGCACTATACCTATTTCAATATTTTCACGATTGTAAGTAGGATAATTAACTACCGGTATTTCACTTTGAGGTTCCACATTATGTAAAAACGTTTGGTTTAATTGTTTCGATGAATTTGGCATGCAACTGTATTCCAGGTGTAAGGGGACTATTTTGATAGTGGAATAATACAAGTCTTATGACTATTCTGTCAAGTGGCCTTACCAATATTGCCGGTGTTTAATTAATCAGGATATCATCATGAACCATAGCAAGAATTACAGGGATATAAGGTGAGTTTTTAAAGATAAAAATGTGAGTAGTGCGCGATTTATTATTTTAATAGTAATAATTAAATAAAGAAAATTTCTAGACTTTAAACATTCGTTTTAAGTTTGGTAAAGTCTAGCTAAATATTTTGAATATACTTTGGAATTTATAAAATAAAAAATGGTGGACGCTACTGGTCTTGAACCACTCGCCTAGTCTTTTGTAAAGAGTGGCGATGCTCATCGTGATATTTAAAATGAAAATATAAAGAAAGT
>NZ_JBPOFP010000166.1:0-7282 GCF_051252315.1 Paraglaciecola sp.
CTTTAAAACCTCTACAAATGTTAGCTTTGGTTGGAGTGAGCTTGTATCTAACGGCCTTGTTATGGGCCATGGTTAAAAACGTAAACTATTGGGAGATTTATAAAAAAGGTTATCGTCCTGAAGAATGGTATATGTATTTTACCAATACGGTTAATTCTATCATCATGATCGGTTGTTGGACTGGTGCATATTTTGGCATCAAAAATTATCAGATGTTGTTAAAAGAAAAACAGAATGTGCTAAAAGCTTCATCTATGGCGCACCAAGCCCATATTAAAATGCTTCGGTATCAACTTAATCCACATTTTTTGTTCAATACCTTGAATGCCATATCAACTTTAATTTTAATCAAAGATAACCAAACTGCTGGCGCTATGGTGAATCGATTAAGTGATTTTTTACGTTACTCCTTAGATAAAGACCCCATTCGGAAAGTGCCTTTAATTCAAGAGATTCAAGCACTCGAGCTTTATTTAGAAATTGAAAAGGTGAGGTTTGAAGAAAGATTAACAGTAAACTGGGATGTTGACGATACGACTAAAAAGGCCCTAGTTCCCAGTTTAATATTGCAACCCCTGATTGAAAACTCAATTAAATATGCGATTTCAAAAATGGCCGATGGCGGTCAGGTTAATATCTCAGCAAAAACTTTTGGCAGAGATTTAATGTTGAATGTCAGTGATAATGGCCCAGGGGCAGAGATTACAGGTGGCCAATTACCGGTCAGTAATGGCGGAGGAGTGGGGTTAGTAAATATTAAAGAAAGACTTGATGCTTTATATAAAGATAATTATTCTTTTGATATTTCTCATAATTACCCATCAGGTATTAAAATTAACATTCGTATTCCTTTTGAAATAAGTGAGTCGTCCATTGAAGATTAGTACAGTCATTGTTGATGATGAGCCATTGGCTCGAAAAGGGTTGTCATTGCGTCTGGCCGAGTTTGAGAGCATTGAACTGGTCGGTGAATGTAAAAACGGTCTTGAAGCCGTTTCTCTTATTCCACAAATACGCCCTGACTTGGTTTTTTTAGACATCCAAATGCCAGGACTCAATGGTTTTCAAGTGCTTAGTAAATTGAGGGAACTTAAACAGCCTATTCCTATGGTTGTATTTGTTACAGCATTTGATTCATATGCGATTAAAGCGTTTGAAGTCCATGCTCTTGATTATATATTGAAGCCCGTTGATGAAGTGCGATTAAAAGAAGCAATTGATAAAGTCTTAGCAAATTTGGCGATTAAACAACAAGATGGAACGAATGAAAAATTGGCGAAACTCGTCGCTGATTTTACTGGTGATGATTGCGAAGATATTCTGAGGAAACTGGCTAACGGTGAAGTATTAACAAGCTCTAGTTTTCCAGATGTGTTAGCGATTAAAGATGGCTCTGAAGTCACAAGGGTGCCGGTTGCTGAGGTTCAGTGGATTGATGCTGCTGGTGATTATATGTGTGTTCATACAGCTGATAAAACGCATATCATGCGCAGAACCATGAAAGAACTAGAAAATGACCTCGATCCCAAAAGGTTTGTACGTGTGCATAGATCAGCCATCGTGAATATTCAATATGTACAAAAGTTAGTTAGCCACATTAGCGGTGAATATCATCTGATCCTTTCTAATGGAGAAGAATTAAAAGTTAGTCGTAGCCATCGGGATCGAGTAAAACAAATGATAAGAAGCTAGTTAGCTATTTATTTTACAATTAACACCATCATTTTGTAGATCTTGATGATACATTCCAGTTTCAATTAATTGCCTCATTTTTTTCGAAGGTCTTGTGGAATCTGCTCAATCACACCCTAATAAACATTGGTATGGCTTTGCTTTGTCGTTACTTACCGCATTCTTATGGGGTGTGTTACCCGTCTTTTTAAAGCTATGCTTAGAAACAATGAACGCACCAACTATTACTTGGTACCGATTTTTAGTAGCGGGTGTGTTTGTGTTGTTAGTCTTATATAAAAGACGTAGTTTGCCAAACATTAAAGCGTTGAATGTAAAAACGAAATGGTGGGTACTCTTCGCTAGTTTATTGTTGGTCGCTAACTATGTTTCAAATGTTCAGGGCCTTAATTACTTGGCGCCAGAAACGGCGCAAGTACTGATGCAGTTAGCTCCATTTTTGTTGATGTTAGGTGGAATAGTATTTTTTTCTGAACGGTTAACTCCCTTGGAGTTGTTAGGTGCAATTTTTTTACTTATTGGCATGTCACTTTTTTTCAATGAAAGAATTGCTGATTTGTTTAGTGCGTTTAACGAGTTTACCTTAGGTGTAGTAGTGATAATTTTTGCTGCGGTAACATGGGCTGGTTATGCCTTAATGCAAAAACCTCTATTGAAATTGCTTACTGCAAAGCAGTTAACTCTTTGTATTTATGCCATAGGTGTCATTGTACTGTTGCCTTTTTCACAACCAAGTCAATTATTAGATATGCAAACTATTCATTGGTTAGCACTAATATTTTGTTGCGTAAATACCATAGTTGGGTATGGCGCCTTTACGGAAGCATTGTCTGTGTGGCAAGCCTCGAAAGTGAGTGCTGTGATCACCTTAGCTCCTATTTTTACTTTTCTTAGTATGGCAATTGCTGTTGAACTATTGCCAAGACATTTTGTTTCGACAGATCTTAATGTTTGGGCCTATATCGGGGCGGGTATCGTAGTAGTGGGTTCTGCTCTGACTTCGTTAGGGAAAAACAATCACAAACGTTAAAGTGATGAGTGAGTTTATTGGTTATTTCAATGGTAGAATATATTTCTAATAATTTTAAAGGCAGCACTCTTGTTTGATTTTAGTATTGTAGGTGGCGGTATGGTTGGCGCAACCATGGCACTAGGCTTAAATGAATTAGGCTTTAAAGTGGCTTTAATTGAAGCTAACAAACCTAAAGAATTTGAAGCTTCACAAGAGCCAGACAAAAGGGTGTCGGCCATAAATTTACATTCAGAACAATTATTGAATAAATTGGGAGCGTGGCAGTTTATTCAACAGATGCGTGTTTGTGTTTATAGACGGTTATCGGTTTGGGATGAAGAAAGTTGTCGTACTGATTTTAGCTGCCAGTCAATTGGTAAATCTCATTTAGGCCATATAATAGAAAATCGAATTGTGCAGCTGGGATTACTTGGAGCCATTGAAAAAACGTCTAATATCACCTGCTTTTGGGATCATAAAGTCGACTCAATTCAATCCGAAAATGTCACGACTATTAAGCTTAATAATGGAGTTAAGGTAAATTCTAAAATAGTAGTTGGGGCTGATGGTGGTAACTCATTAGTGCGCCAAATGGCGAATATTGGTGTGCAAGGTTGGCAATATAATCAGCAAGCGTTGGCCATCAATATTAAAACCAATACCCCGCAACAAGATATTACATGGCAACAGTTTACTCCCAAAGGGCCGATAGCTTATTTACCCCTGTATGACAGTTACGGGTCCTTGGTTTGGTATAACCATGCTAAAGATGTTCAGCACCTTAAAAACCTGACAAAAGACAAACTTAAACAAGAGATTTTAAAAACGTTTCCAGATGACTTAGTCGACTTTGACGTGTTATCTGTGACTAGTTTTCCGTTGACACGTATGCATGCCAATCAATATTCAAAACACAACACTGTGTTAGTGGGGGATGCTGCACATACGATCAATCCTTTAGCAGGGCAGGGAGTGAATTTAGGGTTTAAAGATATTGCTGTATTATTAGAAGAGTTATCTAAAAAATTGGACACATTGGGACACACCAAAGTATTGGAGCCTGCAAATCAACATACGTGGATGGCTAGTTATGAAAAGAGAAGACGTAAACATAATTTGTCTATGATGTCTGGGATGGATCTCTTGTATGCCGCGTTTAGTAACGATGTTGCACCACTAAAGCTGATTAGAAATTTAGGTCTAAAATTGGCTAATCGTGCTGGGCTATTAAAAAAACAAGCATTAAAATACGCAATAGGACTAAATGAATGACAGTGTTAATTATTTTAGGCATATTATTTATTTCATTAGTGGTTATTGTACCTCTGATTGAGCGTTCAAATTTTCAAATGTCTAACGAACAAATGGGAAAATTTGGTCGTTGGATATTGCCACTATTAGTTATTTCGATAATTATTCAAATTATTATGTATTACAGTCGTTAGCGCTGTTGATATAATCAATAACAATTCATAAAGACCAAAGTTAAACCTTTCATTCTAGAGGCACTCAAATGGCTGTACATTGGTACCCAGGGCATATGCATAAAGCCCAAAAAGAAATCAAACAAGTATTGCCCCAGGTTGATTTGTTGATCGAAGTGTTAGATGCACGCATTCCATACTCTAGCGAAAACCCGGCCATTGCGGAATTAAGAGGCGATAAACCTTGTATTAAAGTGTTGAGTAAAACGGATCTTGCCGATCCGCTCATTACAGAAATGTGGCAAAAACATCTAGAAAAAGAACGCTCGGTTAAAACGTTTGCGGCAACGACAGAACAACCTGCAAAAATGAAACAGATTATTGATCTTTGTCGAAAAATGTTGCCAGAAAAAGACGCCAGCGTCAAAGCTATCAACACTATGATAGTTGGCATTCCGAATGTGGGAAAATCTACGTTAATCAATATTTTGGCTGATCGTGTTATTGCTAAAACAGGTAACGAAGCGGCAGTAACTAAAAACCAACAACGGATCAATTTAGGAAACGGTATCACTTTATTTGATACGCCCGGTATTTTGTGGCCAAAAGTTGAAAACATAAATAGTGGGTATAGATTGGCAGCAACCGGTGCTATTAAAGACACTGCCATGGAATATGATGATGTAGGGTTTTATTTGGCCGATTATTTAATTAAGGCCTATCCAGATGCACTAAAAGAACGTTTTAAGCTTGATCATATCCCCAATACAGAAATTGAATTTTTAGAAGCCGCTGCGGGTACGCGCGGAGCGAAAATGGCCGGAGGGCGGGTTAATTTACATAAGATTTGTGAGGTCCTAATAGGTGAGCTTAGAACCGCAAAGTTAGGCAGAGTTAGTTTAGAAACACCTGAAATGGTTGAGTTAGAAGAAGTCGAAATTGCGAAAATACTAGCTAAAAAAGCGGAAGATAAACAAAAGCGTAAAGAAGGTTTTAAAACAGGCTCACTCACACCGGATAAAAAAGATCGTAAAGAAAAGCGTGAATCAGATAGAGCCGCTCAATCGGCCCGTATGAAAAAGCAAAATCGTTCTCGCTCAAGGTAACTTGGGCAATTTATGAAAGAATGCACCCAATGTGGTAAGTGCTGTGTTAAATATGCTGATGGCGACCTTTCTGCTTCTGACAATGATTTAGACATGTGGAAACTATTTCGCCCTGATATCGCTGAATATACCAAAGGTGGGCTGATATGGTTTTCTCCTCAAAATGGCAAACGTTTATCTTTTTGTCCCTTTTTACGTGAAAATATTCATCCTGATCAAGCCGATAAAAAACTTTATACGTGCGATATCTATCATGATCGTCCTGAAGATTGTCGTTTCTATCCTGTTACGATCCAACAAATGTTAAATGATGAATGCGAAATGTTGGAGTCCAATGAGGTACTTGAGCCTGTGAAGGCTCAAGCGACTCTAGATAGGTTGATGAAAGATAGTCGTCCAAGTTACGACTAAGTTATGGTTGTGAAGCGACAGAGTTTGGCTTAAATAAAGATTAAATTACCAAATTCCATCTTCAGACTTACCTTGTATTTCGCAATCTCCATCTTTGTAACTGATATCTTCATTATTATCACGCTTTCTAAAGTAATCTCTACTAATAGACACTATTGTTGGTGTCATCCAGGCTAGCGCGATTATGTTAATTACAGTCATCAGACCTAGTGCCATGTCTGCTGCAGCCCATACTTCAGGCAAGGCCGCCATAGAGCCCCACAAAATCATCATTAAATAACCTGCGGTATAACAAGCTCTACCGATTTTATTGTCTAGTTTAAACATGTGTAAGTTACTTTCGCCGTAGGCGTAATTGGCCACTACAGACGTAAAAGCAAATAAACTAATAGCCGCGGCGACAAAATCGGCACCGCCTGAGCCCAAGTGTGAGCCCATGGCATCTTGAGTTAAACGGATACCTTCCATTTGTTCGCTATTCGAGCCTCCTGCTAAAAGAATCACGACTGCGGTACAAGTACACAAAATCATAGTGTCTATGAACACACCAAGCATTTGCACGTAGCCTTGAGATACAGGGTGATTAGGGTTGGGTGTGGCACTCGCTGCTGCATGCGGCACACTACCAGAACCTGCTTCATTCGAATAAAGTCCTCGTTGTACTCCGTGTTTAAATGCTGCGCCAATAGCGCCTGCTCCGGCCTCTTGCAAGCCGAAGGCTGAAGCTATAATGTCCCACAGCATTGCCGGTACTAGCTCGATGTTCATAATGGTGATAAACAGAGTCACTAACACGTAAGTCACTGCCATAAATGGTACGACCCACTCTGCAAATTTGGCAATAGCGCGTAGTCCACCGATTACAATTAACCCAGCTAATAAAATAATAACCAAGCCAGAATAAAGAGTAGGGATCTCATAGGCGTGATTTAGCGCGTCTGTAATTGTATTTGCTTGGACTGCGCTAAATATAAAACCATAGCCTAGAAATAGGAATAACGAGAATAAAACAGCTAACCAACGTTTATTGAGGCCTTGTTGGATATAATATGCCGGGCCACCGCGGTATTCTCCATTGGTATCTTTAACTTTGTAAAGTTGACCTAAAACACTTTCAGCAAAACCTGTTGCCATGCCTAGAATGGCAATGACCCACATCCAAAAAATAGCACCAGAGCCGCCCAACGAGATAGCTACGGCGACTCCGGCTAAATTACCTGTACCGACCCTTGCTGACAAACTAGTACATAAAGCTTGAAAAGAGCTTATTCCGGCTTTATCACTTTGCGTACTGCCTTTCATCACTGAAAACATATGTTTGAAATGACGAATTTGAATAAAACCTAATTTAAAAGAAAACCACACACCGGCGATTAACAACATGTAAATCAGTATTTGGCCATCACCCCAAAGTATATTGTTAATGAATGCGACGATTTGATTGATCAAGAGTTTTCCTTTGGAATGATGTAATGATTTTGAAAGTCTGCCGTGTAATGCCTTCGATGTCTATTTTTGAGGCAAAAAAAACGCCAAGCCTTAGCTTAGCGTTTTTTTTATTTGGCTGGGGTAGCAGGACTTGAACCTACGAATGGCGGGATCAAAACCCGCTGCCTTACCACTTGGCTATACCCCAA
>NZ_JBPOFP010000167.1:0-7133 GCF_051252315.1 Paraglaciecola sp.
TTTTAAGTGACTCCCCGAAGCGAGGTGCGCATTATAGACATAACTTCATCCACTGCAACTCCTTTTTTAAAGTTTTTCTATTTTTTTCAAAAAGACCGCTTTTTAGCTCGTTTATTAAACAAACTCATTAAAGATCTGTATGTTTCGTTAAATTATTGTTAAATTGAACCCTTTCTAGACACCGTTGTCTCAAACATAGTTATTTTAAGTTGTATTAGGTATCTGTAGTATGAAAAAGTTCATAGGGCTAACATTTGCGGTAAGCTCATTAATACAAATGCATGGAGCACTTGCAAATCAAAGTACGGATACGACAAACGCAACACAAATAAATGAAAAATTTGTGCAAATGCAAATTCAACAAAATGCCAGTCTTAGCAGAGCTATTAAAACAATAGTAGGTCATTACCCACAACAAGCAGCATCCATAGTAGGTACTGCGCTTGATCTTTATCCTGATAAATATAAAGAAATTATACATTCAGCTATATCTGCACAGCCCACGCTAGCGCAAGAAGTCGTTAGCATAGCTATTGAGAAAGGGATAAGTAGCTGCACAAGTATTGTAGAGACAGCTATTAATGCAGACCCAAGCTATGTTGACTTCGTGGTAACAGCTGCAGCGCACTCTACCCCTGAAGAACTTAAAGATATTGTACGTATTGCGGTAATCACTGAACCAGATTCAGCTGATTATATTGTTCAGTCTTTAGCCAAAGAACATCCGAATAAGATAGTAGATATATTGCAATCAGCAATCGGCGCCGTCCCGCTTGTCGGTGAATATGCTGTAGAAGCTTTATTAGCGCTATTCCCTAATGATGCTGAGATAGTTATTACAACAGCCGTTAAGGAATCTAAAGCTCAAAAAGAAAATGTTAATAAAATAATTGAAGCGGCAAAGAATTCTGGAGTAAATCTAGAGGATCTAGGGAAATATGCAATTAACGGCGGGGCGACAACAGAAGAATTAGCTAAAATACTAGATAAGTAAGACAGAGCGGACTTCGTAAACCTTTTGTTAGTCTTTATCTTTAAACATAAAAAAGCCAGACATAAGTCTGGCTTTTTTGTATCTTACGATAACTTATTCCGCTTCAGTTTCTTCAATCTCTTCGACTGCTTCAACTTCAGGGCGGTCAACTAGTTCAACATAAGCCATAGGAGCTTTATCACCTGTACGGAAGCCACATTTTAAAATGCGAACATATCCACCAGGACGCTCTTCATAACGAGGGCCTAACTCATTGAATAATTTACCAACAACTTCTTTATCACCAGTACGTGCCATCGCCAAACGACGATTAGCAACACTGTCTTGCTTAGCAAGAGTGATAAGAGGCTCAATTACGCGACGCAATTCTTTCGCTTTTGGTAAAGTGGTTTTAATTAACTCACTTTTAACCAAAGAACTAGCCATGTTTTTAAACATTGCTTGACGATGACTGCTGTTACGATTTAACTGACGACCACTTTTACGATGGCGCATAGTTTTATCCTTCTTTACAAATCAGTTTAACTAAAAACTAGATTAATCTTTTTCTGCGATTGACTCAGGTGGCCAGTTTTCTAAGCGCATGCCTAGAGAAAGTCCACGAGAAGCAAGTACATCTTTAATCTCTGTAAGAGATTTTTTACCTAAGTTAGGAGTTTTTAACAACTCTACTTCGGTACGCTGTACTAGGTCACCAATATATTGTATGGCTTCCGCTTTCAAACAGTTAGCTGAACGAACAGTAAGTTCTAAATCATCAACAGGACGAAGTAAAATCGGATCAAATTCCGGTTTCTCTTCTTTTTCTACTGGCTCAGAAATATCTCGAAGTTCAACAAATGCGTCTAATTGCTCAGCTAAAATTGTAGCTGAACGACGAATTGCTTCTTCAGGATCAATCGTACCATTAGTTTCCATATCGATAATTAGCTTATCAAGGTCAGTTCTTTGCTCTACTCGAGCAGACTCAACATTGTAAGCAATACGGTCAACAGGACTATATGAAGCATCTACCAATAAACGACCAATAGGACGATCATCTTCTTCTGAAGAGCGGCGAGTTGATGCAGGAACATAACCACGACCCATTTCTACTTTAATGCGCATGCTGATATCAGCTTCGCCAGTCAAAGTACAAATTAAGTGCTCTGGGTTAACAATTTCCACATCTCCATCATGCTGGATATCACCAGCTAATACTGGGCCCGCACCGGATTTCACTAGAGTTAGTGTTGCTTCGGTTTTGCCTTCAAGACACACGGCTAAACCTTTAAGGTTAAGCAATATCTCAATAACATCTTCCTGTACGCCCTCTTTGGTGCTGTATTCATGCAGAACACCATCGATTTCAACTTCTGTTACAGCACATCCAGGCATTGAAGACAATAGAATGCGACGTAACGCGTTACCTAGCGTATGGCCAAATCCGCGCTCTAAAGGTTCAAGTGTGACCTTTGCACGAGTTGACGAGACGTTATCAATTTCAACTAATCTTGGTTTTAAGAATTCAGTTACAGAACCCGACATTGTTTCCTCTCTTCTTTAAGCTTTACTTAGAGTAAAGTTCGACGATCAACTGTTCGTTAATTTCAGCAGATAAATCAGCTCTTTCTGGAAGACGTTTAAAAGTACCTTCCATTTTTTTGCTGTCTACTTCAATCCAAGTTGGTTTCTCACGCTGATCAGCTAGCTCTAGAGCAGCAACGATACGTGCTTGTTTTTTCGCTTTTTCACGAACAGACACAACATCATCAGCAGAAACGTTAAAAGAAGGAACGTTAACAACTTTACCGTTCACCAAAATGGCTTTATGGCTAACTAGTTGACGTGCTTCAGCACGAGTACTAGCAAAACCTATACGGTATACTACATTGTCTAAACGCTGCTCTAAAAGTTGTAACAAGTTTTCACCTGTGTTGCCTTTTAAGCGTGCTGCTTCTTTATAGTAGTTACGGAATTGCTTTTCCAATACGCCATACATACGACGTACTTTTTGCTTTTCACGTAATTGAACACCGTAATCAGATAAACGTCCACGACGGGCGCCATGCTGACCAGGTGCATTATCAATTTTACATTTCGTGTCAATTGCACGAACGCCGCTTTTAAGGAATAAATCTGTTCCTTCGCGACGGCTAAGTTTGAGTTTTGGACCCAAATATCTTGCCATGATCTTTCTCCAACTGTCCGTCGATTAAACGCGACGTTTTTTCGGTGGACGACAACCGTTGTGAGGTATAGGTGTCACATCGGTAATATTAGTGATTTTATAACCAGCAGCGTTCAAAGCTCTGATCGCAGATTCACGACCTGGACCTGGACCTTTAACGAACACTTCTATGTTTTTCAAACCGTAATCCTGAGCGGCTGTACCAGCGCGTTCAGCAGCTACTTGAGCAGCAAATGGTGTAGATTTACGTGAACCACGGAAACCTGAACCACCAGACGTTGCCCATGACAGAGCATTGCCCTGACGGTCAGTAATCGTCACTATCGTGTTGTTGAAAGAAGCATGGATATGAGCCATACCATCAGCAACTTGACGTTTTACGCGCTTACGCGTTTTGGTTGGTGCTTTAGCCATAGTATCCCCCGCTTATCGTTTTATTGCTTTGCGAGGACCCTTACGGGTACGCGCATTAGTTTTAGTGCGCTGACCACGTAGAGGAAGACTACGACGGTGGCGTATACCACGGAAGCAACCTAAATCCATCAAACGTTTAATACTCATTGATACTTCACGACGTAGATCACCTTCAACGGTGAATTTAGCTACTTCATCACGCAACTTATCAATCTGTTCTTCATTAAGATCTTTGATCTTAGTATTCTCTGCAACACCAGCAGCAACACAAATGCTTTTCGCACGTGTAGAGCCAACACCGTAGATTGCTGATAACGCAATTACAGTATGCTTGTGTTCAGGAATGTTAATGCCAGCGATACGGGCCATTAACAGTACTCCTCTAAATTAATAGTCATTAGCCTAAAAAGCCCGATAGGATACTTACCCAATGACTAAATTGCAATTAAGGATTGAGGCACTAATGTATTTAGTTGATTCCCCAATCCCATATGATTAACCTTGCCTTTGCTTATGCTTAGGGTCAGAACTGCAAATCACACGCACAACACCGTTGCGCTTAATGACTTTACAGCTACGGCAAATCCGCTTGACGGATGCACGAACTTTCATTTCATCACTCCGTAAATGGCTAACTTATCAGCTAGGTCTAACGACCGTAGCCTTTAAGATTAGCTTTTTTAAGAACAGACTCATATTGATTTGACATCAAATGTGTCTGCACCTGCGCCATGAAATCCATAATTACCACTACCATAATTAGTAGTGATGTACCGCCAAAGTAGAATGGAACATTCCAAGCGATAGTCATGAATTCAGGCACTAAACATATAAAGGTTATATAAAGTGCACCTGCCAAAGTTAGGCGTGTCATTACTTTATCAACATATTTTGATGTTTGCTCACCAGGACGAATTCCAGGAACAAAAGCTCCTGATTTTTTCAAGTTGTCTGCTGTTTCGCGTGGATTAAAAACCAACGCAGTATAGAAGAAACAGAAAAATATAATCGCCGCAGCATAAAACATCACATACAAAGGTTGTCCAGGAGACAACATTAACGCTACATCTTGTAACCAAGACATAGATTCATTCTGACCAAACCATGTTGCAATGGTACTCGGAAACAAAATTATACTTGAAGCGAAAATGGGAGGGATTACACCAGCCATATTAACTTTTAAAGGTAAATGCGTGCTTTGTGCAGCAAATACTTTACGACCTTGTTGGCGTTTAGCATAGTTAACGACAATACGTCGTTGACCACGTTCAACAAAAACAACAAAGTAAGTTACGGCGGCTACAATCACACCAATCAACAACAAGAACAATAAGTTAATTTCACCTTGTCTAGCTTGCTCTGCGATATTACCTAAAGCAGAAGGTAAACCAGAAACTATACCGGCAAAAATCAGAATTGAGATACCGTTACCAATACCTCGCTCTGTAATTTGTTCACCTAACCACATAAGGAACATAGTTCCAGTGACTAAGCTCACTACTGCTGTAAAGTAAAAACCGAAACCAGGATTCATTACCAAACCTTGCATCAGGTTGGGTAAATTAGTTGCAATACCAATTGCTTGGAATGTAGCCAATACTAAAGTGAAGTACCTTGTATATTGACTAATTTTGCGTTTACCGGCTTCGCCTTCCTTTTTTAGCTCCATCATAGGTGGATGCATTACAGTTAATAACTGAATAATGATGGAAGCTGTTATATAAGGCATGATGCCTAGGGCTAGAACTGATGCGCGTTCAAGAGCACCACCGGAGAACATGTTAAACATCTCTACGATAGTACCTTTTTGTTGGTCGAATAATTCAGCCAACACCGCTGCATCAATACCAGGAATAGGTACGAAAGAACCTAACCTAAATACTATGATCGCACCAAGTACGAACAACAATCTTGATTTAAGCTCGCTCAAGCCGCCTTTGGCGCCTGAGTCCTGTCCTGGTTTAGCCATCTAGCCTATTCCTCTACTTTACCGCCAGCCGCATTGATTGCTTCAAGTGCGCCCTTTGATACCTTTAAACCACTAACTGTAACGGCACGTGCAATGTCACCACTTTTCATTACTTTAACGAACAAGATCTCTTTCTTAATAAGACCTGCTGCTTTTAAAGTTTCAAGTGAAACCACTTCGCCTTCAACCTTAGCAATTTCGCTCAACGTAACTTGGTCAGAAACCAAAGATTTACGAGAAGTGAAACCAAACTTAGGAAGACGACGTTGGATTGGCATTTGTCCGCCTTCAAAACCAGGTTTTACAGAACCGCCAGAGCGAGACTTTTGACCTTTGTGACCACGGCCACCAGTTTTTCCAAGACCAGAGCCCATACCGCGACCCACACGTTTACCAGAATTTTTTGCTCCAGGTGCAGGAGCAAGAGTATTAAGTCTCATCTGTTACTCCTCCACTACTTCAACCATGTAAAATACACGGTTGATCATGCCACGGACAGAAGGGGTATCTTCTAATTCACGAACATGACCGATGCGACGTAAACCTAAACCTGTAAGCGTAGCTTTATGCTTAGGTAGACGACCGATTGAGCTTTTTGTTTGCTTAACTTTAATCGTTGCCATGTTCAATTACCCCAAAATCTGCGATACAGATAATCCACGTTTAGCGGCAACTGATTCAGGCGAATTCATTTCTGTCAACGCATTGATAGTTGCACGCACAACGTTAATTGGATTTGTAGATCCGTAACATTTTGAAAGTACGTTTTGTACACCAGACACTTCAAGTACTGCACGCATCGCACCACCGGCAATAATACCAGTACCTTCAGATGCAGGCTGCATGTAAACTTTAGAGCCTGAGTGACGACCTTTAATCGGATGCTGTAGTGTGTTGCCATTAAGATCAACAGTCACAAGATTGCGACGTGCTTTTTCCATAGCTTTTTGGATAGCAGCAGGCACTTCACGTGCTTTACCGTAACCAAAACCAACACGACCATTACCGTCACCTACTACTGTCAAAGCAGTAAAGCTAAAGATTCGACCACCTTTAACTACTTTAGATACACGGTTCACAGCGATTAATTTTTCCAACAAGTCGCCTTGTTGTTGAGCTTCTACTTTAGCCATAATTAACTCCTAGAACTGAAGACCAGCTTCGCGAGCTGCGTCAGCTAATGCTTTAACACGACCGTGATATTTAAACCCACTACGGTCAAAAGCAACTGATTTGATGCCTTTTTCTATAGCGCGTTCTGCGATCGCTTTACCAATAGCTGCTGCTGCCGCTGAATTACCAGTGCCTTTAAGGCTGCTAGCTAGTTCAGTTTCAACTGTTGAAGCCGACGCCAATACTTCAGAACCGCTTGGAGCGATTAACTGAGCATAGATGTGACGCGGTGTGCGGTTAACAACCAAACGATGCGCGGCCAATTCACTAATTTTTTTACGTGCACGAGTAGCGCGACGTAAACGAGCTGATTTTTTATCCATCGTACTAACTCCTTACTTTTTCTTAGCTTCTTTACGACGCACAACTTCATCAGCGTAACGAACACCTTTACCTTTATAAGGCTCTGGCGG
>NZ_JBPOFP010000168.1:0-7066 GCF_051252315.1 Paraglaciecola sp.
TGGGAGAACTCAGCGTAGATCTAAGTATGGAGCAAAACGCCCTAAGAAGTAATTAACTAACACTTACAAAGAGAAGAGATGAGAAAAAAACAGGCGAAAAAAAGGCCTCTTTTACCGGATCCAAAATTTAATGATCAATTAGTGACGCGTTTCGTTAATATGATGATGTGGGATGGTAAAAAATCTGTAGCCTTTAAGGTTTTCTATGATGCAATTGCTATTGTAGAGGAGAAGAACACTGATGAAGAGAAATCAGCTTTAGAGTTGTGGAAGGAAGCGTTATCTAATGTTATGCCTCACGTAGAAGTACGTAGTCGTAGAGTGGGTGGAGCTACATTTCAGATTCCGATGCAGATTAGACCAGATCGTAAAATTTCTACTGCTATGAAGTGGTTGATTAGTTATTCTCGTAAGAGAAATGAAAAGTCAATGGCTCAGAAGTTAGCGGCAGAGGTTTTAGCTGCGGCTAAAGAAGAAGGTGCGGCGGTTAAGAAAAGAGTTGATACTCACAAGATGGCTGAAGCAAATAAAGCATTCTCACATTTTAGATTCTAGATATGGGTAGAGATTTAAGATATACAAGAAATATTGGTATTGCTGCGCACATTGATGCAGGTAAGACAACAACAACTGAACGTATTTTATTTTATACGGGTGTTAGTCATAAAATAGGTGAAGTGCATGATGGTGCTGCAACTATGGACTGGATGGAGCAGGAGCAGGAAAGAGGTATTACAATTACTTCTGCAGCAACTACTTGTACTTGGCAGTTTCCTATGGAAAACGGGCAGCCTACAGAAGGTGCAAAAGGATATCATTTTAATATTATAGATACTCCGGGTCACGTAGATTTTACTGTAGAAGTAAATAGATCTTTACGTGTTCTTGATGGTTTGGTTTTTTTATTTAGTGCTGTTGATGGTGTTGAGCCTCAATCAGAAACTAACTGGAGATTGGCTGATAACTATAAGGTTCCTCGTATTGGTTTTGTTAATAAAATGGACCGTCAGGGATCAAACTTTTTAATGGTTTGTAAGCAGGTTAAAACAATGTTGGGTTCTAATGCGGTTCCAATCGTATTGCCAATAGGTGATGAGGCTGATTTTAAAGGTATTGTTGATTTAGCAAAGAATAGGGCTATTGTATGGCATGATGAGGGCTTTGGGGCTACTTTTGATGTAGTTGAGATTCCTGAGGAAATGAAGGCTGAAGTACATGAGTATAGAGCTGCTTTAATTGAAGCTGTTGCTGAGTACGATGAAAACCTAATGGAGAAGTTCTTTGAGGATGAGGATTCTATTACTGAAGATGAAGTACATGCTGCTTTAAGGGCTGCTGTTATGGATAGAGCTATTATTCCAATGATTTGTGGTTCTTCGTTTAAGAATAAAGGTGTTCAGTTTTTATTAGATGCTGTTTGTAGGTATTTGCCTTCTCCTGTGGATAAGGATGATATCGTAGGAACAAATCCTGATACAGGTGAAGAGGAAACTCGTAAGCCAGATGTTAAGGAGCCGTTTTCTGCATTAGCATTTAAGATTGCTACAGATCCTTTTGTTGGTCGTTTGGCATTCTTTAGAACATATTCAGGTCGTTTAGATGCTGGTTCTTATATATTGAATAATAGATCTGGTAAAAAAGAGCGTATATCTCGTATTTACCAAATGCATTCTAATAAGCAAAATGCTATTGATTATATCGAAGCAGGAGATATTGGAGCGGCAGTAGGTTTTAAAGATATTAAGACTGGTGATACTATGTCTGATGAAAAGCATCCTATTGTTTTAGAAAGTATGGACTTTCCTGATCCAGTAATTGGTATTGCGGTTGAGCCAAAAACTAAAGCAGATGTTGATAAGTTAGGTATGGCTTTGGCTAAATTAGCTGAAGAAGATCCAACTTTTCAGGTAAAAACAGATGAAGCTTCAGGACAGACTATTATTTCTGGAATGGGTGAGCTTCACTTGGATATCATTGTGGATCGTTTAAGAAGAGAGTTTAAAGTTGAAGTGAACGAAGGTGAGCCTCAAGTTGAATATAAAGAAGCATTAACAAAAACTGCATCTCACAGAGAGACTTATAAGAAGCAATCTGGTGGTCGTGGTAAATTTGGTGACATCGTATTTGAAATGGGTCCTGCGGATTCAGATTTCGAAGGTGAAGGTCTTCAGTTTGTTGATGAGATTAAAGGTGGGCGTATTCCTAAAGAGTTTATACCTGCTGTACAGAAAGGATTTGATGTCGCTATGAGAAATGGTCCTTTAGCTGGTTATGAAATGGATACAATGAAAGTTGTATTAAAAGATGGATCTTTCCACCCTGTGGATTCTGATGCTTTATCTTTTGAATTAGCTGCAAAAATGGGTTATAAGGCTGCGGGTAAAGCCGCTGGAGCTGTTATAATGGAGCCTATAATGAAAATGGAGGTGTTAACTCCAGAAGAAAATATGGGTGATATAGTTGGTGATCTTAACAGAAGAAGAGGTGTTATCAGTAGTATGGATGACAGAGCTGGTGCTAAGGTTGTTAAAGGTGAAGTTCCTTTATCGGAAATGTTTGGATATGTAACATCGTTAAGAACATTATCTTCTGGTAGAGCAACGTCTACAATGGAATTTTCTCATTATGCAGAAACTCCATCTAACATATCTGAAGAAGTAATTAAGGCAGCAAAAGGAGCAACCGCTTAAATTTAGTAAAATGAGTCAAAAAATTAGAATAAAATTAAAATCTTACGATCACAATTTAGTAGATAAATCTGCTGAGAAAATTGTTAAGACTGTTAAGACTACTGGAGCGGTTATAACTGGACCAATTCCGTTACCAACTCACAAGAAGATATTTACAGTATTGCGTTCACCGCACGTAAATAAAAAATCTAGAGAGCAGTTTCAGTTAAGTTCTTATAAAAGATTATTAGATATTTATAGTTCTTCTTCAAAAACTATTGACGCTCTAATGAAGTTAGAGTTGCCAAGTGGTGTAGAAGTAGAGATTAAAGTTTAAGTATCTATGTCTGCCTCTGATAGGGGTAGATGACATGTCCTAAGCGTTTCGCGAAGGAAAGACGGAAAAAATAAATTCAGGGTTGAGTTATTTTTGACCCTGTTTTTTTGTCAAAAAGTTAAGTAATAAATAAGTAATTAATAATTAATAATTAATAAATATGTCTGGGTTAATTGGAAGAAAGATTGGCATGACCAGCATCTTTGATGAAAATGGAAAGAATATTCCATGTACAGTAATCGAAGCTGGGCCATGTGTTGTTACCCAAGTCAGAACTGAGGAGGTTGATGGGTATAGTGCTCTTCAACTTGGTTTCGATGACAAGGCAGAAAAGCGTGCTAATAAGGCTCAATCGGGTCACTTTAAAAAGGCAGGTACTTCTCCTAAAAAGAAAGTCGTTGAATTTCAAGGTTTTGATGGTGAATTTAAGCTTGGTGACTCTATAAGTGTTGATCAGTTTAAAGAAGGTGAATTTGTTGATGTAGTAGGTACGTCAAAAGGTAAAGGTTTTCAAGGTGTTGTTAAAAGACATGGCTTTGGAGGTGTTGGTCAGGCTACGCATGGTCAGCATAATAGATTAAGAGCTCCGGGTTCTATTGGTGCAGCTTCTTATCCTGCAAGAGTTTTTAAGGGTATGAAGATGGCAGGTAGAATGGGTGGTGAAAGAGTCACTGTTCAAAACCTTAGAGTTTATAAAGTAGTTCCAGAAAAAAATCTTTTAGTAGTAAAAGGTTGTGTTCCTGGTCATAAAAACGCTTACGTAACTATTCAGAAGTAATGAAAGTAGCAGTTTTAGATAGTAAAGGAAAAGATACGGGTAGAAAGGTAGACCTTACTGACTCGGTATTCGCAATAGAGCCTAATAACCATGCTGTATATTTAGATGTAAAGCAGTATTTGGCGCATCAGAGGCAAGGAAACCATAAATCAAAGGAAAGAGCTGAGATTGCTGGTAGTACAAGAAAAATAAAGAAACAAAAGGGAACAGGTACTGCTCGTGCGGGTAGTATTAAATCTCCGGTTTTTAGAGGTGGTGGTCGTATTTTTGGCCCGCGTCCTAAAGATTATAAGCAGAAATTAAATAAGAACGTTAAGCGTTTGGCAAGAAAATCTGCTTTTAGTATTAAGCAAAATGAGAAAGCAATTTTAGTAGTTGAAGACTTTAATTTTGATGCTCCAAAAACTAAAGAATTTAAAGAAGTTCTTAAGTCATTGGGTATTGAAAATAAAAAATCTTTAATTGTGTTGGGTGATTCAAATAATAATGTATATTTGTCATCGCGCAATTTAAAGCGTTCCGAAGTTGTAATTAACTCAGAATTAAGCACTTACAAAATACTTAATGCTTCTAGTGTAGTGTTATTTGAGGGTGCATTAGAGGGAATTGTATCGAACTTAAACAAATAAAAAAGCAATGAGTATAATAGTTAAGCCAATAATTACGGAAAAAATGACCGCTGATAGCGAGTTGTATAATCGTTATGGTTTCGTTGTGGATTTAAAAGCCAATAAAATCCAAATTAAGGATGCTGTAGAGCAGGCTTATGGGGTTTCGGTAAAAAATGTTCGAACAATGATTTACGGACCAAAACGTAAAACACGTCACACTAAGACAGGTGTGCAGCACGGAAAAACTAATAGTTATAAAAAAGCTATTATTGACGTGGTAGAAGGAGATATAATTGATTTTTATAATAATCTATAAAGACAAAGCATGTCAGTTAGAAAATTAAAACCAATCACTCCAGGACAGCGATTTAGAGTAGTAAACGGATTTGACGCGATTACTACTGATAAGCCGGAGAAAAGTTTACTTGCTCCGTTAAAAAAGTCTGGAGGTAGAAACAGTCAGGGTAAAATGACAATGCGCCAAAAAGGTGGAGGTCATAAAAGAAGGTATCGTGTAATAGATTTTAAGCGTGATAAGCAAGGTGTTGTTGCGACTATTGAGTCTATTCAGTACGATCCTAACAGAACAGCATTTATTGCATTGGCGGAGTATGCTGATGGTGAAAAGAGGTATATTGTTGCTCAAAATGGTTTGGAAGTAGGTCAGAAGATTTCTTCTGGTGAAACAGCTTCTCCGGAAGTTGGTAATGCTTTACCGTTAAGTGCAATCCCTTTGGGGACAATTATTTCTTGTATAGAACTACGTCCTGGACAAGGAGCTGTAATGGCGAGAAGTGCAGGTACTTTTGCTCAATTAATGGCAAAGGATGGAAAATTTGTAACTGTTAAGTTGCCATCTGGTGAGACTAGGTTAGTTTTAGCAGGTTGTATGGCTACTATAGGTGCAGTATCAAATTCTGATCACCAATTATTAGTATCTGGTAAAGCAGGTAGAAGTAGATGGTTGGGTAGAAGACCAAGAACAAGACCGGTAGCAATGAACCCTGTGGATCACCCAATGGGTGGTGGTGAAGGTAGAGCTTCAGGTGGTCATCCAAGATCAAGAAATGGTATACCTGCTAAAGGATTTAGAACTCGTTCTAAAACTAAGGATACAAATAGATATATATTAGAACGTAGAAAGAAATAAAATTAGAAAAAAATGGCACGTTCACTAAAGAAAGGACCTTACGTTCATTATAGTTTAGATAAGAAAGTTCAACAAAATGTTGAGTCGGGTAAAAAAGCAGTTATTAAGACTTGGTCTAGAGCTTCTATGATTACTCCTGATTTTGTTGGTCAAACTATAGCAGTACACAACGGTAGACAATTTGTTCCTGTTTATGTAACAGAGAATATGGTAGGGCATAAATTAGGAGAATTTTCACCAACTAGATCTTTTAGAGGTCACGCTGGTGCGAAGAACAAAGGAAAAAAGTAAGCTATGGGAGTTCGTAAAAAACAGATGGCCGAAAGAATTAAGGCTGAAAAGAAAAAGATTGCTTTTGCTAAGTTGAACAATTGTCCGACTTCGCCTAGAAAAATGCGTCTTGTTGCAGATTTAATTAGAGGTGTACAGGTAGAGAAAGCTTTGGCTATATTAAAATTTAGTCAAAAAGAAGCTTCAAGAAGAGTAGAAAAGTTGTTGCTTTCTGCTATTGCTAACTGGCAATCTAAAAATGAAGATGCAGATATTGAAGAGGCTGATCTTATTGTTAAGGAGATAAGAGTAGATAGTGGGGCAATGTTAAAAAGGTTAAGGCCTGCACCACAAGGAAGAGCACATAGAATTAGAAAACGTTCTAACCACGTAACATTGGTGTTAGAATCTAACAATAAAACTCAAAGCTAAGACATTACTATGGGACAAAAAACAAATCCAATCGGGAATCGTCTAGGTATCATAAGAGGTTGGGAATCTAACTGGTATGGTGGAAATGATTACGGAGACAAATTAGCAGAGGATGATAAAATACGTAAGTATGTTCATGCTCGTTTAGCAAAAGCTAGTGTTTCTAGAGTTATTATAGAGCGTACTTTAAAGCTTGTAACTGTAACTATTACTACTGCTAGACCTGGTATTATTATCGGTAAAGGTGGTCAGGAAGTTGATAAGTTAAAAGAAGAGCTTAAGAAAATTACAAGTAAGGAAGTTCAGATTAATATATTTGAAATTAAGAGGCCAGAGGTAGATGCTAATCTTGTAGCTGCTAGTGTTGCTCGTCAAATTGAAAATAGAATTTCTTACAGAAGAGCTATTAAGATGGCAATTGCTGCTGCAATGAGAATGAATGCAGAAGGTATAAAAATTCAAATCTCTGGAAGATTAAACGGTGCTGAAATGGCTCGTTCTGAAGCTTACAAAGATGGTAGAATTCCGTTATCTACTTTTAGAGCAGATATAGACTATGCATTAAATGAAGCTCATACTACTTATGGAAGATTAGGTATTAAGGTGTGGATTATGAAAGGCGAAGTTTATGGTAAAAGAGAGCTTTCTCCATTAGTTGGTATGTCTAAAGGGCAAGGCAAAGGTGGAAGAAACGAAGGGCCTAAGAAACAACGTCGTAGAAAGTAATTATTTAAAGAGATAGAGAAATGTTACAACCAAAAAGAACCAAATTTCGTAAAGCGCAGAAAGGCCGTATGAAAGGACTTTCGCAAAGAGGGC
>NZ_JBPOFP010000169.1:0-6732 GCF_051252315.1 Paraglaciecola sp.
GCTCTACAACGAAGCGGACGCGGAAGCGCCTGCGACCACCAAGCTGACCGTCACTTTCGACGCGGCCATGAACGAGACCGTCGATCCGGTAATCACCACAAATGCCACCACCACGCTAACCGCGCCTTCGGGCGTCTGGACCAATGCCACCACCTATACCGTGACCTACACCGTCGTGGATGCGAATATTGAGCTGCCCGATGTCTTGGTCAACATTTCCGGTGCGCAGGACGTAGCGGGCAATGCCATGACGGCGCTGACAGGCGAAACCAGCGGCACCGAGATCGACACCTTCGCGCCGACCACCACGATCAGCATTAATGACATCACCGCCGATAATACGCTCAATGCCGCCGAAGAAGAGGGCGATGTGGCCGTGACAGGCACGGTGACAGGCAATTTCGCGACCGTGGGCATGGTCACGCTAACCGTGGGCGGCACCGACTACACGGGCGCGGTTGTGGATGGCGGATTCTCCATCGACGTGCCGGGCAGTGTGCTGGCGGGAGAGACCTCCATCAGCGCCAGCGTGACGGGCATGGATGCGGCGGGCAACACCACCGAAGCGACCGATACGCAGACTTATACCGTTGATGTGGCCATTCCCGATGCGCCCGTGATCACGGGCATCACGGATGATACGTCTTTTGGAAGTGATCTGCGCCCTGAACTGACATCGGATGGGGTGACACGTGATACCTCCCCAATGATCGAGGGAACGGCGGAAGCGAATACACGCATTCAGCTTTTCATTGACGGTGTGGCATCCGGATCGCCGGTCTTTGCGACCGGTGGCACCTTCGCAATCACGCCTGTCCTTGTGGATGGGGATTATGCGATTACGGTGACGGCCACGGACAGTGCGGGCAATGTCAGCGCGCCATCCGAGATCTTTGAGCTGACAATTGACACCACACCGCCTGCGGCGCCCACGATTGATCTGGCGACGGCATCAGACGACGGGTCGCTCGACAGTGATAACATCACCAATGAGGCGCGCCCCACATTTACCGGCACGGCCGAGGCCGGATCGACCGTTCTGATCCGCGATGACAATGCAGTCGAATACGGACGCGTGATCGCGGATAGCGAGGGTGTTTGGACCTTTACGCCCGACATGGACCTGCCACTGGGCACCACCAATTTTGCCGCAGAAGCTGTTGATATCGCGGGCAACGGCACCTTGGGCAATTCGATTGAGGTGACCATCGACACCACAGCACCCACCGTGACCGTCACACTTGACGACACTGATCTGCTTGTGGGCGAGACGACGACCGTGACCTTCACCTTCTCCGAGGCCGTGGCCGACTTTACACTGGATGATGTGACTGCTGAAAACGGCACGCTGACCGGCCTGACCTCTGATCTGGACGGGGATACCTGGACCGCGACCTTCACGCCGGCAGTGGATACCGAGGACGCCACGAATCTGATCTCCGTCACCTCCGACAGCTATATCGACATTGCGGGCAATGACGGTGCGGGGGCAGATTCTGCCAATTACACTGTGGAGACCCTGGCGCCGACGGCCACGATTGACGTGGATGCAACCGCGCTGAAAGCGGGTGAGACGGCGACCGTGACCATCACCTTCACCGAAGCGGTTGCAGATTTTGATCTGACCGATCTGGAGGCCGACAGCGGCACGCTGAGCGCGCTGACCACGACCGACAACATCATATGGACCGCCACGCTGACGCCTGACACGGATACCGAAGCGGCCATGAACGCGGTCCGCTTTGCGACAGGCTTTGCCTACACCGATGTTGCGGGCAACCCCGGGACAGGTGCGACCTCGGGCAACTATGCCGTGGATACGGCTGTGCCTGATGCACCCGTGATCACGGCGATCACCGATGATACCATCGTCGGCCTGAACCCGACCGAAAGCAATGACGACAGCCTCGATCTGACCGGCACCGCCGAGGCGGGGGCCAGTGTCGAGATCTTTGTGGATGGCACATCGGTTGCCACTGTCACGGCGGATGCCACCACGGGCGACTGGTCCTACATCTATGCGGTGCCTGTGACGCAGGGCGCCTATACGCTGTCCTTCACGGCCGAGCAGACGGACCTTGCGGGCAACACCAGCGCGGCCTCTGCCGCGTCGACCATCGACATGGATTTCTCGCCCCAGATCACCGGATTTGGCGATAATGACCTGGGCGATGATACCGCCGACAACGGCACCGGCACGGCGGTCGAGAATGCCGACACCAACAATGCGGCCGAGGCAGCCGCTGTCACCGTCTCCGGCACCATCGCGTTCGAGGATATTCCCTCGGGCCAGACCTATACAGTGACCAACGCACCGCTGACGCCAAATTCTGTCGGCCTGTTCCAGCCCTCGATCAGCAACCAGACCACCACCGACACGGTGGGCGAGCTGACCTGGACGTTCACGGTCGCGAATTCCGCGATCAACGCGCTGGGTGCGGATGATGTGATCACGCAGGACTATGACGTCACCATCACCGACAACAATGGCGATGCCACGACCCAGACGATTACCGTTTTGATCCAAGGCACCAACGACGGCCCCGCGATCACCGCGCAGGCGCGCGATGCAGGCGAGGCGCTGACCGAGACGGCTGCGGGCCCCCAGACCCTGACTGCCAGCGGCACGCTGACTGTGCAGGACGCGGACAGCGGCAATATCAATGAAGGCGTCGATTTTGATGGCGATACGCTGAGCGTGACCGCCCCGACCGCGGCCACTGTGACCTATACAGGTGATGCTGCCATGCCCGCAGACACCACCACGCTGGCCGCAGCCGCCAACCTGACATTTGGCGTCGCCGTCGAGGCGGATGGCACTGAACAAACCATCACCTATGACTACACCGCCACCGACACCATCGACTGGCTGGCGGCGGGTGAGACTGTGGAACTGACCTATGCGGTCGAGCTGTCGGATGGCGAGAGCGGTACGGCGACCACGGATGTGGTGATCACCATCACCGGCACCAATGACGCACCGACTGTTGTGGCGATGTCCACCGATGATACCGCTGCCATTACCGAAGTGGCCGAAGATGCGATGGATGCTGCCGAAGGCGACACGCTGACCGATACGGGCACCATCACCTTTGCCGATCTGGACCTGTCGGACGAGCATACGGCGTCTGTCACCGCCGCGCCTGCGGGTGCGTTGGGGTTGCTGACGCTGGGCGCTGTGGATGATGCGGCCAATACCGTGGGCTGGACCTACACGGTTGCGGATGGCGATCTTGATTATCTGGCCACAGATCAGGAGGTGACCGAGGTCTTCACCGTCACCATCGACGATGGCAACATGGGCACCATAGAGCAGACTGTTACCGTCACGCTGACCGGCACCAATGATGCGCCGACGATCGGCGTTGTGGCAGAACTGGACTCGGATTCCGCCTCGCGTACCGAGGGTGATGCGGGCCTGACGGCCACCGGCACGCTGTCGGTTGCGGATGTGGATGTGACGGATGAGGTCACTGTTGTGGGTGCACCCACGGTCAGCACCGACGGCCCCGATGGCGGGCTGATGAACGCGACTTTGGCGGGCATGCTGACGCTGACACCGGCCCCGTTCGCCACGGTCATCGCGGATGGCGACACCACCGGCACGCTGACATGGGATTTCGACAGCGGCAGTGAGGCGTTCAACTTCCTAAATGTGGATGACACGCTGGAGCTGACCTACAGCTTTGATGTGACCGACAGCAAAGGCGGCACGGCAACGCAAGAGGTGACCATCACCATCGAAGGCACCAACGACGGTGCGACAATTGCGGGCGACGATGAAGGCACCGCAACCGAAGCGGGCGGCGCGTCGAACGCTACCGCAGGCATGGCGAGCGACACAGGCACGCTGACCAGCATCGATGCGGACAACGCCGACAATACCTTCATGGCGGCAACTGGCCTTGTGGGCACCTACGGCACGCTCGACATCACGGCGGCAGGTGTGTGGACCTACACGCTGGCCGACGGTCAGACGAATGTTCAGGCGCTCAACGCGGCGGAAGATGCCACGGATATGATCACTGTGCAGTCCATCGACGGGACAACGCATGTGGTTACCATCGACATCACCGGTGCCAACGATGCGGCAGTGATCACCGGCGATGTTGCAGGCGGCGTGATCGAGATGGGCGTGGATGCGACGGGTGCTGCCATTGGCACAGCCACTGTGACCGGCGATCTGGACCACACGGATGTGGACGGCGGCAACATGGACGACACATGGAACACCACCGTTGTCACCGATGGCACAAACGGCAGCCTGACCATCGGTACGGATGGCCAGTGGAGCTACACGCTCACTGATACAAACATCGCTGTGGACGAATTAGACGATGGCGAGAGCATCACCGACACAGTGACAGTCGCGACCGCAGACGGCACCACGCAGGACATCACCATCATGATTACCGGTTCTGATGATGCGGCGATCATTAGCGGCGCTGACAGCGGCAGCGTGACCGAGGTGGGCGGCGATGGCACCGCGCCCGCTGATACGGCCTCGGGCGATCTGGACCACACGGATGTGGATGGCGACGATGCGAATGACGCTTGGACAGCCGGAACCGTTGCAGGCACCTACGGCAGCCTGATGATCGGCGTGGATGGCATGTGGACCTACACGCTGGACGATGGCAATGCGACCGTCAACGCGCTGAACACTACCGATGCAGCCCTGACCGATACCATCACCGTCACCACCAGCGGCGGCACGACCAAAGACATCCAGATCACCATCAACGGCACCAATGACGACGCCACGATTGCGGGCGATGACACAGGTGCGGCGACTGAAGCAGGCGGCGTGCTGAACGGCACTGCAGGCACAGCACCAGCCATGGGCACGCTGACCAGCACGGATGTGGACAACCCTGACAATACCTTCACAGCCGCCACAGTTATGGGCACCTACGGCAATCTGGTGATCAACGGCGCAGGCGTGTGGACCTACACGCTGGATGACACCAAGTCGGTCACACAGGCGCTGGATGATCTCGACACGGTGATGGACACGATCACCGTCACCTCCATCGACGGCACCAGCCATGACATCGTCATCGACGTGACGGGTGCAGCCGATGCGGCTGTGATCACCGGTGATGTGGCGGGGGGCGTGACCGAAGCGGGCGGTGTGAATAACGGTACTGCGGGCATTCAGACGTTCATGGGCGACCTCGACCACACAGATGTCGACGGGGACGATGTTGATGATGCATGGACCACCCAAGTTAACGCGGCTGGTAGCTATGGCACGCTGACGATCAACAGCGTAGGCGAATGGACATACACGCTGGCTGAGGGGAACCCAGCCGTTGAGGCGCTGAACGCAGGCGAGCTGCTAACGGATACCATCACCCGTACAACCACCGATGGCACGACGCAGGACATCGTAATCACGATCACTGGCAGCAACGATGCGCCCGAAGTCTCGGGTGTTGTGGCAGCTCCTGCCACCACGGATATCGCAGCGGAGGTTTCGATTGATCTGCTGGCCAATGCCTCCGACAAAGACGCAGGGGGGACTCTGCCCGACGATCTGGATGTGGCCTCTGTCACTGTGGCCGTTACCGGAGGTGCATGGGCACCAACTGTCGCGTTCAACGTAAATGCGGAAACCGGTGTGCTTACCATCGATCCCGCGCAATTCGCAGCGCTGGACGAAACAGAGAGCCGCACACTCACCTTCACCTACGATGTGGTGGACGAGGCGATGGCCGCGACCCAGACCACCGCGACAATCACCGTGAACGGCACCAACCACGCGCCAGTGATCGAACTGGGCGCATCCGAGCTTTCGGGTGCTGTTACCGAGATCACGGAGGGGGATATGGCACCCGATCCGCTTGAAGGCAGCACGCTGACCGCCAGCGGCACAATCACCTTCGACGATGTGGAACAGTCCGACACCCATTCGGTAACAGTGACTTCGCTGGCGTCCATGGGCACACCAGCCACGACCGATTACATCGGGACCTTCTCTTCGGGCTTCTCGTCTGTGGCAACAGGCCCGGGCAAAGGTACGATTATCTGGGAGTTCAATCTGGTTGACGCCAACATCGACATGCTGCGCGAAGGCGAGACAATCACCCAGACCTATCAGGTCAGCATCGAAGATCAGGCAAACGTCCAGAGCCAGACGCAGGAACTGATCACCGTTACCATCACGGGCACCAATGACCAGCCGGTTATTTCAGCCGTCACCAACCCCGCCACCCAGACCGAGGCTAACGATTTCGAGGGTACGCAATCCATCTCTGCCAGCGGCAGCCTGACCGTCTCCGACACCGACTCTGGTGGCACGCCCGGCGGCGCGCCCGGCGGGACCAGCACGGTTCCCTACGCTGGCGATGTGCTTACAGCCTCCATCGATACCGCTGGCACAGCGGCCTACACGGCCAATGGCGGCATGGCGACAATGACACTGCCCACAGGCGTGGACGTGGCTGCACTCGTGGCCACGAGTGCGGTGACCTTCACTGACAACGGACAGGATGCGACAGGATCGGCGCAGACTTTCAACTTCGATTATTCCGCAGCGGCCGGTCTGGACTGGCTGGGTCTGAACGACACGCTGACCATCACCTACGATGTGGCGGTGACAGACGACTCTGGTGCGGATGACGCTGATGAAGCCACCGACCAGATTGTAATCACCATCACGGGTACGAATGATGGGCCGGTGGCGTCTGCGGCTGTTGTGACGTCAACGGATGAGAATATCGCGGATGA
>NZ_JBPOFP010000170.1:0-6727 GCF_051252315.1 Paraglaciecola sp.
TAGCTATGAACATAGAAAAACTAGGCAAAACATCTATAGAAAAAGCAAACATATCTGATTATTCTAGTTATCCACTAGCTTGGCAAGAAAGTGACCAAGTAGATTTTGCTAATAAATTACTTTCCACACCAGAGTTTCCTTTACTTAATGATCCTCAAGTTAAAAGACAACTATGGTTAGCGATACAAAACTCAATTGGAGCTCCTTAAACAAAGTATATGAACAAGACATTTATTCCGATTACGCCTCAAAGCAGTGATCTTGGGTTTGAACTTCACAATAAAGGTCAACCTAGCCCTTGGTCTAGAAAAATTTTTGATGATTGTTTAACACCTCCTTATTTTGCCTATTACCTTGAGTCAAACTCCGATACAGTCGGATATTTTATTGCGATGAAAGTGTTAGACGAACTGACAATAATGGATATAGGAGTCAAGGAGAGTGAGCGCGGTAAAGGATATGGTAGAGATTTAATAGACTATATAATCGAGCGCAGTACTAAAGATAAAATTCAACAAGTATGGTTGGAGGTTCGCCAATCAAATACCGCCGCAATTGGTCTCTATGAGTCAGTCGGGTTTAATGTCATAGAAACACGCCACGATTATTATATTAATTCAAAGGGCAGGGAAGACGCACTAATTATGTGTTTAGAGCTTGGTGGATTTAATTTAAGTTCATAAAAATCGGGGAGTCGTGAGCTCCCCAATATAATAATTATTTGCGAGCAGCTATTACATTTAGTGCTTCTGTATCGTCTTGACGGTCAACTGCCAACTTAACAAATTTAGAAGAGTTGTAATTACAACCAACACACATAGCAATGAATTGATTCATGCTTGGTGCGCCTATATTTTTTTCCCAATTTTCGTAGGTTTTTCTCGTTTTAACGTTAGCAAGCTTGGCCATTTTTACTGTGGTTAAACCTGCGTCTAGACGCATTTTTCTTAGATCTGCACCATTAATATACATATTATTTTCCTCTGTCGATTATTGAACTACAACAGGATTGAATTGTTATAGTAATTTTATTTCAATCCAAATTTCTTACTCGGGAATTATTGTATGCAATAAAATGTGGATTCAGTTCCACATGGGAAATTAATAGGGCGATAATAGGTAAGTTTTTGATTCGTAATGATAAATATTTTTGGCTCCGGTGATAAGGAGCCAATATTAAAAGTAGGCATACCTGGTTCTTATTGCAGTGAGGTTATTTTAGGCAACTGTACCCAATACAGGTGGTGTACGTCTTGAACTGGTCATTGCTAAGTCAAACACTGGTGGTGTGCGTCTTGAGCTAGTCATAGCTAATTCAGAAACAGGCGGTGTACGTCTTGAGCTAGTCATAGCTAACTTAAATACAGGTGGCGTGCGTCTTGAGCTGGTCATAGCTAACTCAGATACAGGTGGTGTGCGTCGTGAGCTCGTCATGGCTAATTCTGAGACAGGCGGCGTGCGTCTTGAGCTAGTCATGGCTAATTCAGAAACAGGTGGCGTGCGTCTTGAACTCGTCATAGCTAATTCAGAAACAGGTGGCGTGCGTCGTGAGCTAGTCATGGCTAATTCAGAAACAGGTGGTGTGCGTCGTGAGCTTGTCATGGCTAATTCTGATACAGGCGGCGTGCGTCTTGAGCTCGTCATAGCTAATTCAGATACAGGTGGTGTGCGTCGTGAGCTCGTCATAGCTAATTCTGAAACAGGTGGCGTGCGTCTTGAGCTCGTCATAGCTAATTCAGAAACAGGTGGTGTGCGTCGTGAGCTCGTCATTGCTAATTCTGAGACAGGCGGCGTGCGCCTTGAGCTAGTCATAGCCGTCGAAGTTTCGCTTTGTTCATTTAAACTTTTTGCTTCGTTGGTGTTTATTGAAGCGTAAATTTTAGGACTGACAAACGCAGTGGTAAATACTACCAAAGTAATGGCTAATAATTTCATTCTCGTTCCTTATAAATGGGTGGGAAAATTCCCAATAAGGATTATGTCGGTTTTTTTTACAGATGTGGAGGGAAGTTTTAAACCTTTAAAATTTTAGGTAGTAATAATTTATAACTTTCATGAAAAACAACCCAAATGGATACAGTGGTTAATCCTTGAATAAGATAAGGATAGAGGGAGTAAACTAGTATCATATTAGGAACATCAAAAATATGTCTGATGAGGTATTCAAGTATCATCAAAATTTGAGTCAGTATAAAAAAAGCGGTTAATTTATACATTACCCAATCTAAGTTGATTGATTCCCCTTTGTTGGAAAAATACTGATCAACAAAACTAACCCGGTACATCAATAAGTACCTAACACCTAATGTTGATAAGTTTAACCAAATATACCAAGTTGTAGCTGGGGCTGAATAGTCGATATACAACCAATATATTTCGGCACCTAAAACTAAGATTAAAATAGGTGTAATTAGGCGAGTGATTTTGTCGTGCCGACATACATAACAAACAAACAAAGAAAAAATGATTAAGACGAATCTAATTAATAGGCCATCCAGTAACGTCATCCAGGCTATTTCACTAATTAATGCCTGAATAAATAAAATGGTGATAACAGCTATTACATTAATGTTTTCTCTACATATTATGGCTGTAAATATTAAAACACCTATATAAACGCGATCAAAAATAACTGCATTGCCAAAAGAAAATATTCCCAACGCGATAAAAAACCCTCCGAAGAGGGCTGTGATAAATTTGGGGAAGTAGGCACGTATCAACATGCCAATAGACTAAAGTATGTTTAACTTAAATTAAAGCCAAAATAGTCCATGACAGTTGAGAAAAATGACTCACGAGTTTGTTCAGAGGCTTTTTGTCGACATATTGACCACCATTTACTGATGACTTCTACACCAATACTATTCATAGTCTCTGGTTTTTCATTTTCAATAGCAGAAACAGTTTCACGACTTATGCCTACCCTTAGAGCTAATTCTTCTTGGGTGTAGCCTGACTCTTTGCGTAACGCTTTTAATTGCTCGCCACTAAACATCTTTCTACGAGACATGAAAACTACCTTTTATTTACTATTGTTATTTAAGTTTTAGGAAAAAAATTAACCTTAAAAAACAATATAAATTAATATTTCTTTTTAGTAAATAAATATTTCTATATAAACCTATTATTTTTTTTAGTTTAATATACTTGAATGCTGGGCGTTTATATTACCACGCACAAGTTCCTTCTAATTTTTAAGGCTTTCTCACCTTCACGTCACCATCTTGCGAATAACAATAATTTTTAAGAAGGAGGGACATTTAGGCCCGACTCGTATACAATTCGCGGCCAAAATATTTTGTAACCTGTTCACTTAAGAGTATTTCCATGTCCTTTCAACAAGAAGTTGATAAACGCCGTACCTTCGCGATTATTTCTCACCCTGATGCGGGTAAAACAACCATCACTGAAAAAGTACTTTTGTTTGGAAATGCCTTACAAAAAGCAGGTACAGTAAAAGGTAAAAAATCTGGTCAGCATGCTAAGTCAGATTGGATGGAAATGGAGAAAGAACGGGGCATATCCGTTACGACTTCTGTGATGCAGTTTCCGTATAAAGATCACTTAGTGAATCTTTTAGACACTCCAGGGCACGAAGATTTTTCTGAGGATACCTATCGTACATTAACAGCGGTTGATTCTTGTTTAATGGTTATTGATGCGGCTAAAGGTGTAGAAGCCCGTACTATTAAATTGATGGACGTAACACGTTTACGAGATACTCCAATTATCACGTTTATGAACAAGTTAGACCGAGATACACGTGATCCTATTGACTTGTTAGACGAAGTGGAAAATGTTTTAAATATTAAGTGTGCACCTATTACTTGGCCAATTGGTATGGGTAAAGAATTTAAAGGTGTTTATCATTTACTACGTGATGAAACCCTTTTGTATCAAACAGGTCTAGGTCACACAATTCAAGAAGTCCGTATTGTAAAAGGGCTAGATAACCCAGAATTGGATGACGCGATAGGCAGTTATGCCGAAGAATTAAGAGAAATGTTGGAACTAGTGCAAGGGGCTTCTCATGAGTTCAATCATGAAGAGTTTTTAGCTGGCGAATTAACACCGGTATTTTTTGGTACCGCCATGGGTAACTTCGGTGTAGATCACATGTTAGATGGTTTAACCGAGTGGGCTCCGTTACCACAAGGTCGGGATACTAACGAACGTAAAGTAGAGTCTAACGAACAAAAATTCAGTGGTTTTGTGTTTAAAATACAGGCTAACATGGACCCAAAACATCGAGACAGAATTGCATTTTGCCGGATAGTATCTGGTAAATATGAAAAAGGCATGAAAATGCACCACACTCGAATTGGTAAAGATGTACGTATTTCAGATGCTTTGACCTTTTTAGCCGGTGACCGAGCCTTGTTAGAAGAAGCGTACGCTGGTGACATTATTGGTTTACATAACCATGGTTCTATTCAAATTGGTGACACTTTTACTGCCGGTGAAAAGTTCCGTTTCGCTGGAATTCCAAACTTCGCACCAGAGTTATTCAAACGTATTCGTCTAAAAGATCCACTTAAACAAAAACAATTACAAAAAGGACTTATTCAGCTCTCAGAGGAAGGGGCAGTTCAAGTCTTTAGGCCACTACAAAATAACGATCTAATTGTTGGCGCAGTAGGTGTTCTGCAGTTTGATGTGGTAGTGGCTAGATTAAAAGGTGAATACAATGTTGATGCAATGTACGAACATATCAATGTTTATACGGCACAGTGGGTTAGCGCAGAATCGCCTGTTAAATTAGACGATTTTAGACGTAAAGCCGAAGCAAACTTAGCCTTGGATGGTGGAGACAACCTAACTTATATTGCGCCAACACGGGTAAATTTAAGTTTGGCTCAAGAGCGTCACCCAGATATTACCTTCCATAATACCAGAGAGCACTAAGCCTAAATTAGCCTAGTTGGAAAAGATTACAGATGAATTTACAAATATATTTATTAGCAAAATTTAGAGCCGCACTGGTAGAAATTGGTGCACCTGAAGATAGCCCAGCGCCATTAAGCCGCAGTACTCGTGCTGGTTTTGGTCATTATCAGTTTAATGGTGCTATGGCATTATCTAAGGTCTTGAAACAAAAGCCTAGAGATATAGCCGATAAAATCGTCGCGGCAGTTAAACTAGATGAAGAAGTCGAAAAGTTAGAAGTCGCGGGCCCTGGTTTTATTAATATTCATTTGAGCCCAGTATGGCTAGCTAATCAGATTAAGCAGGCTAACGCTGATCAACGTTTATTGATTGAAGCTGAATCACCTCAAACAGTCGTGGTGGATTATTCATCTCCCAACCTTGCTAAAGAAATGCACGTCGGACACTTACGTACCACCATTATTGGTGACGCCGTTGTTAAAACGTTGGAATTTTTGGGGCACAAGGTGTTACGTCAAAACCATATGGGGGATTGGGGAACACAGTTTGGCATGCTGATCACTCACTTAAATGACAAGTTAGCTGCTGACAGTGCTGCTGAAACTGCTTTGTCTGACTTAGAAGATTTTTATCGTGCTGCTAAAGTACGTTTTGATGATGAAGAAGGCTTTGCCGACCGTGCTCGTGAAAACGTCGTTAAATTACAAAGTGGTGATCCAGAGTGTATTTCTTTGTGGAAAACATTTGTAGATGTATCAATAAAACACAGTGAAGAAGTCTATTCTAAACTTAATGTGACCCTTAAACGTGAACATATTATGGGTGAAAGTGCCTATAACGAAGATCTAGCGCCAACCGTTGCTGAGTTAAAAGAGAAAGGTATTGTTGTAGAAGACCAAGGTGCACAAGTCGCGTTTCTTGAAGAGTTAGCTGATAAAGAAGGTAATCCAGCGGTTTATATCGTGCAAAAGTCTGGGGGAGGGTATTTGTATGCTACCACCGACTTAGCCGCTATTAGATATCGAAACAATACTTTAGGAGCCGATCGTACGTTAATCCTAACTGACGCTCGTCAAGCATTACACTTCAAACAAACTGAAATTGTTGCTCGCAATGCAGGCTTTATTAAACCTGAACAAAGTTATGAACATTGCCCATTTGGTATGATGTTAGGTAACGATGGAAAACCTTTTAAAACACGTACCGGTGGTACAGTTAAGCTTGCAGAGTTGTTAGACGAAGCAGTTGAACGCGCAGAGATACTTATCAATAAACGAGAGTCAGATCTCAGTGTCGAAGAGCGTAAAGCGATTGCTGAAAAAGTAGGGATCGGTGCAGTTAAATATGCTGATTTAAGTAAAAACCGCACCACGGACTACATTTTTAATTGGGATACTATGCTTAGCTTTGAAGGCAATACAGCGCCTTACTTACAATATGCTTATACTCGAATCCAAAGTATCTTTAGAAAGGCCAATATAAAAGCTAATGACCTTCAAGCTAATGTCGAAATACAGGCCGAGCAGGAATTAGCTTTAGCGGTTAAGTTATTACAATACGTAGAAGCGATGAAACAAGTGAGTTCTGATGGTACACCACATGTGTTATGCACTTATATCTATGAATTAGCGAGTTTATTTATGACCTTTTACGAAGCCTGTCCAATTTTAAAAGAAGGTATTGACGAGCAAACAAGAAATAGCCGTTTAGTCTTGGCTCAGCTTACAGCTAAAACGTTAAAGTCAGGTTTAGGCTTACTTGGAATTGAAACGATGGAAAAAATGTAATTGAATTTATATTGAGTCTTTACTTAGTTTCATTTTTTAATAAAATTATATGT
>NZ_JBPOFP010000171.1:0-6612 GCF_051252315.1 Paraglaciecola sp.
ATTTAGGTCTGAAGACAAATCCTTTGTGCTAATCCAACGCTGCTCTCTGGTTTTAAAATCAGTTATTAGGCGCTCAATATCCTTTACTAACTCTTTGTCTTTATCAGCCCCTGATTGGCCAAGTTGCTCAACTTCCATCATCATCTCCACCAAGTACATGGGTGGAGGCAAAATGTCAGCGGTTAATTCATTGGCATATATAATCTTATTGTATTTTTCACTGCCAATACTGCCACTATTACTGTTTAAATAACCAATCACTGATAACAATAAAACTGTAATCACTGAAATAGCTGCCATTAAACCAAGCTGTTTCTTCAGAGTCATATTCATGGATAAAGCCCTTTCCAATTATTTTGCCGGTAACAAGAGAAATTAATCTCAAATAAATTTACTTATATTGCTTTCTAAATTTAAAACTTAATCTGCTGCATCACTCACGGTGTTTTGCCTATCAAACACACCGAGTTCATCACTTGTAATAAGTCGTTCAATATTAACCAATATCACCATTTGTTCATCGATTGGTGCCAAGCCAAGTAAGTATCGGCTATCAAATGCCACACCAAATTCAGGTGCCGGCCTGACTTCTTCATCGGTTAAACGGATAACATCTGAAACGCCATCCACCACGATGCCAACTATCCTTTCGGCGACATTAAGCATAATCACTATAGTGAATTCGTTGTAGGTTGCTTCACCCACATCAAATTTTAGACGTAAGTCCACTATAGGCACTATGTCACCACGCAAATTAATCACACCTTTAAGAAACGGAGGAGCATTAGCAATTTTAGTCACTGGTTCGTAGCCCCGAATTTCCTTTACAGACATGATATCCAGCGCATAATGTTCATCTCCTAAAACAAAGCTCAGGAACTCTCTAGAATCAGCATGAGTTAGTAACTCTTGCTCCTGACCCGCTCGCAAACTTGTCATAATACTTCAGCCTCCGGAATTGGAATTTTCACACTGGCAGCTAATGATTCAACATCTAGAATTAGGGCTACCCCGCCATCACCCATTATAGTTGCGCCCGCTACGCCTGAGACACGCTTATAATGTTGTTCTAAACTTTTTATCACCACTTGTTGCTGTCCTAATAATCCGTCAATTAATAAACCAAATCGTTTTTTACTGCTCTCTAACAACACCACAATACCTTTTGTAGGATCCGTAATAGCATTGTCAATTTGCATGGTTTTGTATAAATCAATAACAGGCCAATACTGCTCGCGAATCCATAAAAGCTTGTCGTTGGAAATCATCTTTATTTGGTCTTCATTCGGTTGAATAGACTCAATGATATTGACTAAAGGCACCACAAAAACCTGTTCCCCAACCTCTACACACATGCCATCGACAATCGCTAACGTTAAAGGCAGATGAATATGGAACTCTGAGCCGAAACCTTGATGAGATTCAATTTCAATACGGCCACCTATTGCTTCGATATTACGTCTAACTACGTCCATGCCGACTCCACGTCCAGATACGTCGGTCACTTCAGCGGCAGTTGAAAACCCAGCTTCAAATATCAGTTTCCAGACCTGTTCATCTGGCATGTTTACATCAACATTCAGGCCATTTTCAATCGCCTTGTCTAAGATACGCTGACGGTTAAGACCCGCTCCGTCGTCAATAATACTAATAAGTATGCTGCTTCCCTTTTGCTCTGCCCTTAAGATCACAACCCCTGTTTCAGGCTTGCCGGCAGCCAAGCGCTTTTCAATAGTTTCAACACCATGATCGATACTGTTACGCACCAAATGGGTAAGAGGGTCAACTAATTTTTCAATCATGCCCTTATCAATCTCAGTATTTCCCCCTTCAATTTGTAGGTCTACTTTCTTACCAAGCTTGGTGGATAAGTCTCTTACCACACGAGGAAAACGATTAAAGGTGACATGCATAGGTAACATACGCATGGACATGACTGACTCTTGAATTTCGCGGGTATTACGTTGTAGTTCAGTCAATGCAGATTGGAGCTTTTCTTCAGCCTCCCCCTGTACTTCGGAGCCAATCATGGCCAACATTGATTGTGTTATGACTAACTCACCCACCAAATTAACCAGCGAGTCTATTTTATTTGTGTCTACACGTATCGACGAAGATTCAGTCGCACCACTTTTCCCCGAGGGCTTTTTAGCCGCTGATGTTTTAGGTTTTGATTTAGGCTTAGATTTAGGTGGCGATTCAACTTTAGGAACTGAAACAGGTTTTGTTGAGCTAGACACAACGTCAGGAGTGACGCTCTTTTCTTCACTAATTGGTGCGGAGATTGCGCTTTCTTCAATCGGCTCAAAGAAGCCGAACCCATCAATATTTTCTTGTTCTTCTGTGACTGATTGGCTTCCTTCAGCAAGAGGTTCGAAAAAGCCAAATCCCTGCTCATCTTCAACTTGTTGAGCTGTTTCTTTTTCTTCTTGAGCTGTTAAAGGCTCAAAGAAACCAAAACCGTCTTCATCTTCAGAAGCAGTATTTGCCTCTAATGATGCTGGTTTGGTATCAGCGTCATCGAAAAACCCAAACCCTTGTTCTTGCTCTTCTTCATGGGCTGCAGCCGCGTCACTTTCACCCAGCCCACCGGCACTTGGCTCAGAATCTCCATCCGCCAACACTGCTTCCAATTGCAATACGGTTGAGTCAGCCAATGACTGATCGATTTCTTCATCGTTACGGTAGTTATCTAAGATTACTTTTAAGGTGTCGACTGTTTTTAAAAATAAATCTACTACTGGTGTCGTGAGTGTCATGGAACCTTGACGTGCCATATCCAGTAGATTTTCCATGACATGGGTCACACCTGTTAAGGCGTCAAACCCAAAAATACCACTGCCACCTTTTATCGAGTGAGCCGCACGAAATATACTATTCAGTTGCTCAGCATCAGGCTCCTCAAGATTCAAGTCCATCAATTGATGTTCCATTTCATCTAGGTGCTCCTGACTTTCATCAAAAAACACACCATGAAATTGCTCCATATCAATTGACATATACGTCTCCTAACCCTATTAACCGAGTACTTTTTTAACGACTTGAAGTAACTTATTTGGATCAAATGGTTTAACCATCCAACCTGTAGCGCCAGCTGCTCTTCCTTGTGCTTTCATTCCATCACCAGCCTCTGTCGTCAATACAATAATCGGAACAGAGCGATAAGAAGGCATAGCACGTAATGACTTAATCAGAGTGATACCATCCATTCGAGGCATATTTTGATCTGTCAGTACAAAGTCATAACTACTGCGGTTGCACATTTCCAAAGCTTCTTGTCCATCTTTGGCCGTCGTCACATCGTGATTTGTGGATTTTAGTGTCACTTCAACCATCTGTCGGATAGAAGGTGAATCATCTACTATTAAAATACTCTTACTCATAATTTACTCATTTAATAATTACTGAAGTTTGATTTTTATCTTTTGCATAATGAATTTTTGAGGACAAGCGATGAATCAATGCAACACCTCTACCAGATAACTCTGAATTAGAGCCTGACGTTGCTTTGCCAATATCATAACCATCCCCCGAATCCCAGACTCGAAACGAGACCTCCACTTTCTGAGAATCATAAATCATTGCTACTTTTATACCGTCACCTGGGGTTAATGCCTGCATTCTAGCTTCTCGTAGTTCATAAAACTGCGCAAAACCATTCTCTTGTTCTTTCATTGATGACTCTAGCTTTAGTACACCATGTTCAATAGCATTGACTATCAACTCTGTACATACAGTAAACGTTTTTTGCTGTAACTCTATAGGAACATCAGCTTCTTTCATAAACGACTGAATATTTCCCATTACATCAAAATGTTCAAGAAGAGCCCCATGTATATTTAAATTTAGTTGAACATGGCCATTTTTAGTTGTTTGAACTTGTGACTCGTTATAACTTTTATTCAATAATTGATTAATGTCTAAATGGCAAATTGACACATCATCTAATTGTATTTCTTCACCTAGAAATTCAGCAAAACTTGCCTCTATATCGTGAATAAAATTTTCTGGAGTACTTTCTGCCAGTAAAGCTTTAAGTTTAGGCATTCCATAATCTTGTTTTTCTGCGTTTTCTTGTTCTAACAGTCCATCACTACAAAAAACCAAGTGTCCCCCACGGCTCACTTCGTAAGACTGAACACTCGCATCAAAATCATCTTTATCTAATATACCAAGAGGTAAATTAGTCGAACGGCTTTCACCAACCAACACCCCTTTATTATCCATCATCAATACTTCCGGCATCCCGCCATTCCATATATTTAATCGAGAGTTACTCGCATCAAACTCAATGGCGATAGCCGCTACGAATCGATCGTCTGGAATACTCGTTCCTAACTTATAATTGAGTTCAAATAGAATACTAGATAACTCTAAACCTCTTGCCACTAAACTTTGAAAAAGAGAAGCCACTGGTAAGATACTAATAGCCGCGGCTAATCCATGCCCGGTAGCATCCAACAAAATCATACAAATATTGCCAGTGGGTGCTTTACAAACAATAAAAGTGTCACCATTAAACGCCGAAGAGGATTTTAATAGTGAATGAACAAAATGATCAGCATTAAACTCTTGATTAACCATATGTTCATATACATGGCGAGCTAATTGTTCTTCGTCTTCTTTCTCATCAAGTAAACTTTGTACTGTTGTGGCTTGTTGAGCAACTTTGAGCTGTAATTGATGAGCTGAATATAATCTTTGCAGTTTTAACCAGAGCAATTCAAAATTGAGGGGCTTTAATAAATAATCGTCAACACCAAGCTCAAAACATTCACGCATAGTTTCTTGGTCTTCTTCCCCCGTCACCATCATGACTGGCATAGTCAATTTAAGATACTTGATATCCTCCATCAACTCTACTCCCATGCCATCTTTAAGCATGTAATCCAAGATAATAAAATCAGGCTTATGCGATTGCAGATACTCTCTTGCCTCCGCAACAGAGTATACTGATTCAGCGTTTACTCCCTGAGAAGAAACAAATGAATGAACCAGTTGGTTAAAAATAAGGTCGTCGTCAACGATTAGAAGGTTGATATTAATTTCCTCTGGCACTAAATAAGGAGACTATTCGAAATCATATAATTTATTAAAGTTTGCTACTTTCAGAATATCTTCAGCAGTACTTTTAGCACCTCTTATAGCCACATTAATTTTGGCCGTTTTAGCCTTTTTTTGTAACAAAACCATCATTCCTAACGCTGAACTATCTAAATATAAGACTCGGCTAAAATCTAAGACGATTTTAACAATCCCCTCTGGTGCATTAAATATAGCTTGATACTGCTGTGAAAATGTTTTGTTGTAACTAAAATCAAAACGCTCGGGTAAAGACAAAACTTTGGTATCCGCCATATTTTCAATATCTCTCAGTGTTTAATTGTTAAAACAACTCAATCTCTCCAGCTTCCATAGAGGTGCTAGAAACTGGGTTATGCTGGCCTACTTTGTTGACGCGAGTTTTCGTTAAGTACTCTCTCAACTCGGCAATTAATTGTGCAAAGTTAGTAGAATCTAAATTTTTAATATTATTAGCGATAAAGATTAGCAACTCATAGGTATAAGCAATGTTTTGACCGTTGATGTCGCCAAACTGTAAACCTCGAATGGAATTATTTAAGGCGTCTTCTAATTCTTTAGCAATCCCGTCTAATTCGTGAGTCACTTTAGAGTCAGCTTCGGCTTTTGCAATAATACTAGTCAAAGCTGCGTGAATTTCTTTTTTTGCTTCAATGACATACGACACATCTTGCGACGCGGCTTCTCCAACTTCTTCAGTTAAGTCCTCAACCTTCAGGCCGATTTGGGTTAATTGTTTTTGGATCGATTCACTGAATTCTGCTGAACGAGTAGATAAGTTTCTAACTTCATCAGCTACCACAGCAAAACCACGCCCTTTTTCCCCCGCTCTTGCGGCTTCAATCGCAGCGTTTAACGCCAACAAATTGGTTTGTGAAGAAATAGAATCAATATCACTTAATGCTTTCATTACATCAGGCATAAGCTCAGAGATGGCATTTACTTTTTCCAATAATCCCATTAATTTGGCAGACATTTCGACCGTAGTGTTAATAAAACGGTCTAAAGTCCCATCGGTATTGATGGCAAAATTACGCATTTTATTACTATGAAATTCATTCTCTTCATCTACCTCATCTTCTTCCTTAATCAAATGTTCTATACAATCACTTTGTCTAACCACTAAATTCTGCAACTGAGAAAAAGAGCTACTTAAAGTGTCTATGGCATCTGACTGAGTAGACAACACGCTTTGCAAGTTTTCACCACATTCTTCTATGGTGGGGGCAAGTTCATTCACTAAATCACGTAATTCGTGAGAGGTCTGTAATTGATTAAGGGAAGGTGACTCTGATGAAGATAAATCGTCCTGAACAACATTTGGAGTTTGTTGATAGGAAACAACTATTATGCTCAAGATACAAGCTAGTAGACTGGCCATGATAGGCTGTCCTAAATAGCCAAGATAAATACTTAAAGCCAATATGACAACCAATAATATCCATTGCAAAAACGAATTTTTGAAGTTAAATCTTTTTAAATCCATCTAATTCCAGTACCAAATTTTAAATGCACTAAACTTGTTATCTG
>NZ_JBPOFP010000172.1:0-6561 GCF_051252315.1 Paraglaciecola sp.
CGATTCCTAGTTTTGAAAAACCAGATTATCATCGTTGCTAGTAGAAGAAACTAGACGGTGTTTACCGGACGGACACAATAGATAACACTGCCATGTAATCCACCCTAAGATCGTCTAATAGTTTCTAAAATGTTTTGTGTGTTATCTTTGATAGTCTTGGTCACTCAAAATTAACTGATAAGAAAATTAATCTTTAATGTACCGTTCTATATGAAGTTATGCATACATCTGCTAAGTCAGGATGATTTAATATTTTAGCTCGATACAGATAGTTTTGATTTTTCTTAACAATTTTATAAGTATATGTTGTTCAACAAGCTTATAACAATGGCAGAGTAAAGTACTGAAATTGGTAGTCCTATTTTCACAAAATCCATATAACGATAGTTACCGGCATTATGCACTAGGAGGTTTGTCTGATAACCATAAGGGGAGATAAAACTTGCACTAGCGGCAAATGCCACGGCGAGTGAAAATGGCATGATAGGTAAGCCCATGGTCTCTACTAGCGCCCATGCAAAGGGAAACATTAATGCTGCTGCGGCGTTATTGGTGACAAATTCAGTCAGTAATAGGGTGGTGATATATAGCGCAATGAGTGCTACGAGAGGCGAGGTCGTGAGTAATACATGACTGAGGTTATCGGTTAATAAAGCAATGACACCGCTATTCACTAAGCCTGATGATAAGGTTAACGCACCGACAATCACCATCAATAAATTCAAAGGTAGATGACGTTTGACCTCACTGTAGGATGTGACATCTAACAGCACGAGCAAGGCTAAAAAGAATAGTAGACCAATAATTAACGGAACTACTTCAAGGGCCGCCAATGTGACTACCCCTAAAAATCCTGAGATGGTCAGCCAGTCTTGAGTCGATGAGAGTTTACGCGAGATTTTTTGTTCCGAGACAATAAAAAAGTGTTTTGCGATGTTGTTACATTGTTGAAAATCTTGTCCGGTAGCTAGCAACAGAAAATCACCTGATTGGAGGGTGATTTCTCCAAGTTTTCCTGATAGAGTCTCGCCATCGCGTTTGATAGCCACGACAGCTGCATCAAATAATGCTCGGAATCCGACTTTTTTAAGGGTTTTACCGATGATAGAGGAGCGGTTGGAAATAATCACTTCGGTTAATTTTTCATGCAGTAAGCCATCGCATTCAGCAAATAAGTGGAGTCCTTTGATATGTGCTAGGGCATCAACTTTCTGCACATTCCCACTGAAGATGAGCTTGTCATTGGCTTGAATGATTTCATCAGGGGTGACCGGTGAGATGATTTGGTTATTACGCACGATTTCGACTAAGAATAATTCGGGTAAATTGCGTAAGTGATTGGCCTCTACCGATTTACCGATGAGCTCTGAATGCGTTGCAACTTTGGCTTCCAGTAAATATCCACTGCTATTTTCAACTCGCGAGTTGATCGTGGGTAACCAATCTTTCAATATAAATAACAGCCCCCCACAGATGAGTCCAGCGCTAAGGCCAAAGAGGGTAAAATCAAAAAAAGCAAAGCCTGGGTGGCCTTGTTCAATCAAAAAGCTATCTACTATCAGGTTGGTGGATGTGCCGATGAGTGTCACGGTACCGCCTAATATCGCCGCGTAGGAGAGGGGGATGAGTAATTTAGAGGCTGCGTGATATTGGTTTTGTTTCACCGAGCCAATCAAGCTGGCCACGATAGCAGTGTTATTTAATAGCGCCGAGGCAAAAAAAGAAATGCCAAATAAGCGTAAAAACGAGGTGGTGTAGTTTTGAATGATGAGTTTACGGGCAATGCGCTTAAGCAGCGCCGTTTTATCTATCGCATGAGAGATAATTAACAACAGCAACAATGTAATAAGACCTTGGTTGGTGGCATTATCTAAGACAGTATCAATCGATACAGCCCCGCAGAGCAATAACGCCAATGTGGTCATACTAAAAATAAATGACGGGCGCTTTTTACTGACAATGAGTGCCCCAATAGTCAGTAAAAAGATACCTATCACACTGATTTGTAATAAATCAATCGTCACTGTATGACCACCCCAAGATAACATGTTGACGTACTTGGCATTGTGTTATTTTAACTGCGTGATATCGGCTGCACCCCAATGCGGGAAATGCTTGCGCACCAGCGTATTAAATTCTATTTCAAATTCAGAATAAGCATGCTGCGGTGCATCACTTGCCGCAAGCTGGTCGATTATCATCCCCGCACCGACGGTCGCATTGGTTAAGCGGTCAATGACGATAAACGCACCGGTTTGACGATTACGTGTATAGGGATCACACGCCACGTCTTGGGTCAGTTTAATGCCCACTTTGCCGATTTCATTGAGTTGCATATGTACCGCTTCGGTCTGTTCCATGGTATTAACATCGATTAAGTAATCAATATGACTCACGCCCCCAGACACTGTTTTAGTTGCAAACTTAAAGTTGTACTGTTTGTTAGGAATAAGCGCCGCTTCATCCATCCATACTAAATGGGTATTAAATTGTGAGCCGTGGAGCGGTAGGTTATCTGATTTGACAATCATATCACCGCGCGAAATATCAATTTCATCGGCCAAGGTCAAGGTCACTGCAGCTTGAGGTGCAGCGCGCTCTTGCTCCCCTTCGAACGTCACAATGGATTTAATCGTCGAGGTTTTGCCTGATGGCAACGTGGTGACGGCATCACCTACACTCACTTCACCTGAGACAACGGTACCGGCAAAGCCGCGAAAATCCAAATTAGGACGATTCACATACTGCACGGGGAAGCGAAAATCACTGCGGTTCACGGTGCGTGTGACTTCGATATTTTCCAATAAAGACATCATCGTCGGGCCGGTATACCAGGGGGTATGCTGGGAATGATTTACCACGTTATCGCCTTCTAGCGCAGATAAGGGGATAAATTGGATGTCGTCAATATTCAGCTGCTGAGCAAATTCAAGGTATTGGGCTTTGATATCAGAGTAAACCGCTTCACTGTAATCCATCAAATCCATTTTGTTGACCGCCACAATGACATGCTTAATGCCCAGTAATGAGGCTAAGAAAGAATGACGTTTGGTCTGAGTTTTCACGCCCGCGCGCGCATCGACTAAGATAATGGCTAAATCACAGGTGGACGCTCCAGTGACCATATTACGGGTATACTGTTCATGTCCTGGGGTATCGGCGATGATGAATTTGCGCTTATCGGTTGAAAAATACCGATACGCCACATCAATGGTAATGCCTTGTTCACGTTCAGATTGTAAACCATCAACAAGTAAGGCTAAATCGACTTTCTCACCCGTGGTACCACTTTTTTTACTGTCTTGGGTAATGGCGGCCAGCTGGTCTTCATAAATCATTTTAGAGTCATAAAGTAGACGACCAATTAAGGTACTTTTGCCGTCATCGACACTGCCACAGGTTAAAAAGCGTAACATATCTTTGTTTTCGTGTTGGGCCAAGTAGCCTAAGATATCGTTTTCAAGTAATGTATTTTTATGTTCCATGGCTTAACAACTCACTAAGAAAAAAGGGTTCAATACCGACTCGCTTTGGTTATAGCGAAGCGGAGTTTGGGAAGTGGGGTTCGTCGCAGATGCCGCGATAGTCTCTAGGGATAATTCAGTGACAGTAGCACCTGCGGCAAGTGCCACGGCATGCGCCGCACCGGTATCCCATTCACTGGTGGGACCTAGACGGGGATAAAAATGCGCCGCCCCTTCTGCCACTAGGCACAGCTTTAACGAGCTCCCCATCGATACCAGCTCTGCTGTTTTATTTAGCGCGGCAATGAACTGTTGTATTTCAGGGCTTTGATGAGAGCGACTGCCCACCACCTGATAAGTTTGCGCGTCACTGCGTGATGCCGTAGACATGGCGGTGGCTTCACCTTTGACAGTTTTTGTGGCGCCGTGACCGACTACACCTGAATAAAGTGTGTCTAAGACGGGCGCGTAGACCACACCCAGTACCGGCACTCCATCACTGATAAGCGCGATATTGACGGTGAACTCACCATTTTTCTTGATGAATTCTTTGGTGCCATCCAACGGGTCGACTAACCAGTAGCTGTCCCATGTTTGACGGGTAGACCATGGAATATCTGCAGACTCTTCGGATAAAATGGGTAAATCACTAATCGCTTCTAGTCCTGCAATAATGACGTTATGCGCGGCTAAGTCTGCTTCGGTTAACGGACTGTCATCGGTTTTAGTCACAATCTCAAAATCGCGCTCATAGATAGATAAAATCGCGTTGCCTGCCGCTATGGCAATCTTGTCTACTTGAGGTTGTAGGGCGTTAATTTCATTGATAGAGGGCATTATACGAACCCCTTCTCAACGAGTAATGCATATAAACGATCAGCAGTCGCCACCGCGTATTCATCTTGATACGTCACGGTGATTTCGGGATTAACCGGCGCTTGATATTCAGAATCAATACCGGTGAAATGCGGGATATCACCGCTGCGTGCTTTTTTGTATAGCCCTTTAGGGTCGCGAGCTTCGCACACCGCAAGTGGCGTATCAATGAATATTTCAACAAACTCATTATCATCTAAGATTTCTCGACAATAATCACGGTCTGCTTTAAAAGGGGAAATAAAGGCAGTAATGACCACAGTACCACTATCGACAAAGAGTTTTGCTACTTCTGAGATACGGCGAATATTTTCCACACGGTCTTTATCACTAAAGCCTAAATCACCACATAACCCATGACGGACATTATCGCCATCTAATAAATAGGTGTGTTTACCTTCGGCAACAAGCTTTTGCTCCAGTAAGTTGGCAATGGTCGATTTTCCAGAGCCACTTAGGCCAGTGAGCCAGAGTACACGGGGGATTTGATTTTTTTGCGCGCCGCGCGAGGCTTTATTAGTGGCATGCTGATGCCAAACAATATCGGTGCTCATCCTTAAAAGTATCCTTCCATTTTTTTCTTTTCCATCGAGCCTGATGAATCATGGTCTATAACACGACCTTGACGCTCAGATGTAGTGGTCAAGAGCATTTCTTGAATGACTTCAGGCAGAGTGTCAGCTTGTGATTCGACTGCGCCGGTCAGTGGATAACAGCCTAGCGTTCTAAAGCGCACCGATTTCATCATCGGCGTTTCACCAGGCTCTAGTGGCATACGCTCATCATCGACCATAAATAAGACCCCATCGCGCTCTACCACTGGGCGGGGTTTAGCGAGATACAATGACGGAATTTCAATATTCTCAAGGTAAATGTATTGCCAAATATCTAATTCTGTCCAGTTAGACATTGGGAATACTCGAATACTTTCACCCGGATTGACTTGTGAATTATAAATATTCCACAGTTCGGGGCGTTGATTTTTCGGATCCCAACGATGATTTTGGTCGCGGAATGAATACACGCGTTCTTTAGCGCGCGATTTTTCTTCATCCCGACGTGCCCCACCGAAAGCAGCATCAAACTTATGTGCATTTAAAGCTTGTTTTAAGGCGTTGGTTTTCATGATGTCGGTGTGTTTAGCGCTGCCATGGCTGAATGGTCCCACACCGGCATCGACGCCTTCTTGGTTAATATGGACTAATAAGTCCAGATTATGTTTTTGCGCCATACGGTCACGAAATTCGATCATTTCACGGAATTTCCAGGTGGTATCAACGTGTAATAAGGGGAAGGGGATTTTACCCGGAGCAAAGGCTTTACGTGCTAAATGAAGCAGTACAGAGGAGTCTTTTCCGACAGAATAAAGCATGACAGGGTTATCAAATTCGGCGGCGACTTCACGAAAGATATGAATACTTTCGGCTTCAAGTTGTTTCAGGTGGGTGACAGAATCAGTCATTACAATTTCCATATCCATAAATATTATATTAATATAACATTATATGGAAAAATAAAGAATACAAACTGTTGCCAATTTAGCTATAAACTGTTGCCAATTTAGCTATAAAATTTAATTAAATGTGATTTTTAACATTGTCACCGGCAATGTAAAAAACAGTCTAACGAACATGCGGCTATAAAGTTAGATTGCCGTTGACACCGTTGACAACATGTTAATCATCCATAAAATCCCATGCCCTTAAGTATCTGATCACGGTTGATTCACCGCTCCATCGAAATACCTCGCATCACTAAATCCAACGCACCGCCGACTCGAAATGAGTGACCTGAAAAAGGATTTTTAGTTTCCACATTACTTCGAGTTTGGATTTCTTGCACAATATGATTAACACTACTGCTAGCAAGTCGTTCCATGATGTTATTGTATTTATTTATGCCCCTCAAAATATAACTATCACCCGCCAAATCTCTCTATGGCGATCACCTGGTAACAATTGTTGTGGTTGAATTAGCTGGACACTTCAATAAAGGATAATATCCAACTATTGAGGTGTATAAAATGACTAAAGGTACTAACAAGCAATACCCAAATGATTTTAAACAAGAAGCAGTAGCACTGGTAACACAGCAAGGTTATTCAGTTGTAGAAGCGGCAGCTTCGTTAAATATTACCGATAAACTGTGTCCGTCCGGTAAACACCACTAATCTAGATCTACATTCCAAGGTAGTAATGTATCGACATCAATCTCAGGTTGA
>NZ_JBPOFP010000173.1:0-6553 GCF_051252315.1 Paraglaciecola sp.
GAATTAAATCACCATCTGTATCTTCTGGAGTTAATCCAACAGGATAACTTGTATCTAATCCGTTAGCAGCTTCAGCGTCTGCAGGGGCTATATAACCCGCTGTAGTTTGTGCTTCTACATTATCTGGAATTCCATCATCATCTGCATCTATATCCAAGTAATCTGGACCACCTGTGGTATCTGAGTTAGGAATTGGAAGTGGAGATGCTGCTGTAGCGTCATCCCAACCATCTGTTGTAGTGGTATCATCAAAACCATCTACAACGCCATCACCATTAACATCAAGACCACCAGCTTCTGTAGTATCTGTAATACCATCGTTATCAGAATCTATATCTAAGTGATTTGGAACACTGTCACCATCAAAATTATCGATTGGTAAAGGTGTACCTGGACCATCGTCTAGTGTACCTGTTGTATTATCATTTGGATCTACTAAATCTGAAAGTCCGTCTCCATCTGTATCTGCAATTGGACCTGTACCGATTCTACCATCGTTATCCGGATCAGAACCGCCAGCTTCAATTACATCTGGAATACCATCGTTTTCAGAATCTAAATCTATTCTATCATCTAATCCGTCATTATCCGTATCCGGATTTGGAATTGGTGTACCCGGAGTAGCAGGACCAACCGGGTCAACACTATCCGCAAGTCCGTCATTATCTGTATCGGTCATAAACGTATCAATGATACCATCACCGTCTCCATCCATACCACCAGCTTCAGTAGTATCCGTAATACCGTCGTTATCAGAATCTAAATCTAATCGGTCTAAAATTCCGTCGTTATCAGAATCTTCATCTGGTAAAGGCGTAGCATCAACACTGTCAGCAACACCGTTACCATCAGCATCAACAAAACCATCAACAGCACCATCACCATCAGCGTCTTCGCCACCGGCTTCTAAAGTATCTGTAATACCATCGTTATCTGCATCTAAATCTAAGTAATCAGGATTACCGTCACCATCGGTATCAATTGGATCAATACCATCTGTATCTGCACCAACTGCAGGTATACCTGTTAATGGGTCAATAGCTCCCGGAGCACTAAATCCAGTTGTAGTTTGTGCTTCAACCGTATCTAAAATACCGTCATTGTCACTATCCAAATCGTAAGCGTTAATTAGTCCGTCACCATCAAAATCGCCACTATTATCAGTAGTACCATCTCCATCTGTATCAAAAATATTGGATGTAGAGTTTGTTTGTACACAACCATTCAGTGGTGTACAAGGTGCACTACCTTCTGGACCATCTGTAGTATCATTATCCACTACATCTGCAAGACCATCATTATCTATATCGGTAATATTGTCTAAAACACCGTCACCATTAGCATCATTATTTGCTGCACCAAGTTCTGTAATATCTGTTATACCATCATTATCAGAATCTAAATCTAAGTGGTTAGGTATGCCATCGCCGTCGGTATCAAAATTGATACATACTCCGTTAGCATTTAATCCGCCACAGGTTGGAAAATCTGTGTCATAGTAGTTTGGAGTACCATCACCATCTAAATCATCATCTGGATCTGGTAAGCCCATTGTTGCACAATCCCATCCGTTTACACCATCAAAGGTAGCAGCGCAGAAATCGGGATCTTCATAATCTAAAGTTCCGTCACCATCTGCATCACCATTATAGACTTCAATAACATCTGGTATACCATCATTATCATTATCTAGGTTTAATGGAGCACCTGAAGTTACAGGTACTACAATTGTAAAGGCCTCACACTGGCAATTTGTACTAGAAGGTAAAAACTCTACTATAAAATTTGTACCAGAACAAGCTGCACCAGCGGTAGTAAATACAATTTCATCTGTAATTGTAGATAAGTTAGGAATAGCATCAGTTATTGTACCGGTTGAGATAGCAGTACCATCTATATCTCCATTTACATCTGCACAATAAACACTATAAGCATAGCCTGCATCTGCATCTAAAGCACTTGTATTTTCTATATCTATAGATAAATGATACTCATAATTGTTACTAGTATCTACAGTAAAAAAACTATCGTTAGCAGTACCTATTATGGTTGGCTTTTCTAATGGCATAATCTCATAAGAGAAACCAGTTGCTACTTGAAAATCAGGACAAGCATTAGAGGCACACATAATACCATTAACAGTTACGTAATTTACTATTTGTACTTCCTCAGTAGCATCACATATACCTTCGTTTGTAGTTATAAAATCAAAATTAAAATTTATTTTAGATCCTGCAGTAACTCCCGCTGGATAGTTTAATATAAGCTCTTGATGATCTCCTACAGTAGCTATGCTATTAAATGTGGCACCGTCTGCACTAGCAAAAGAAGAAGCTACATATTCTATACCAGATCTTAAGGTTATTTTTCCAAAATCTGCACTACCTGTAGTACCTCCAGAAATTGTAGTTTCTACATTAATATTATCTACAACTCCACAGCCTATTATTGGCGCACCAAAACCAGGAAGATTTATAGTACTAAACGCATTATAAGGAGGTGTAGCACCAAGTGCCTGAATGGAGTTAGAAACTATTCTAGATCCGTTACCAGCAGCAAGGTCACCACATGGCTCTTCTCCGTATACCTTAAATGTAAATTCAGAATTTGATATAAAATTACATTCTAACTGAATTTCAAGGTTAATATGTGCTGTTCTTTCATTAATTGAATTAATAGCAGGATTACCTTTTATACCATTTAGAGCAAGTATATTGGTATGTTCTAATAAATTTACTTTAGCAATACCATTTTCTATAGTAACAGTTACGGGCTGAGTGTCATTTGGGTTAGTTGACCCCTTAGGATAAGTAACATTTGTACTTACTATAGTGATACCACCGTTTCCGCCAGGGATAGCAAATTCTAATGAAGGAAATATTAAATCTGCTAACTGAGCACTAATAACATCTACTTCAATATTAAAAGGTGTGCATAAATTTTGTGGTGTGTTAGGTTGATTTGTTATTGCTACCTGAACTTGAGATCCTTTAGGTTCTAGGGTTATAGATGTAGAGTTTTGATAACAACTAGCACCTACTGCTTGAAAATCAGAAACATCTACGTTAGTGTCTGGGTAACCAGGATAACCTAAACAATCCCATCCGTGTTCAACTAAAACAGTAAGATCTGTACAGTCTTCAAAATCTCCTTTAAAACGAATAGATTTTGTAGTGTTAGATGCAATTGAACCAGCTTCTATCCAAGTTTTATTTCCGGATTGATGAAATGTTACAGGTGTTTCTGTACCACCTGATACACTAAAAGCACTTTTAATACTTATACCTGCTGGCACAGAAACTTGTAGCCAATTGTAATTTACATCTTGCGGACTTGTATTACTTATATTAACATCAAAATCTACAGTGTAAGCATCTCCATTTACAGTAGGAGAAGGAGATTGTATTAAAAATGTAGGTTGAGTGTATTGAAATCTGTTTGTATTTGTAAAACTTGCAGCTTCTGGAGTAGCATATGCAAAATCATCATAATTAATGGTGTAGTCATAATTAGCAGAAGCGGGTGAATTACAAGTACCCATAAATTCTACATAAAATCTGGGTTGTATTAAAGCACTTTGGTCACGATCTACATAACCAGGACCAGGAGTAATTGTTATTTGTCCGTTACTTTCTGATACAATAAACTGGCCGCCAAGACTTGAGTAAGCACCATTAAATTGAACAGAAGAAACATTACCTGTAAACCTAGCGCCTTCTGGTATATCTACAACGGTAGATTTCCACAGTGTCATAGGTCTATATTCATCTCCGTGCATATCACTAGGAGCCATATTATGTTGATAATACAATACTCCATTAGAAGGAGTACAGCCATTAGTAGACCTTGTTTGGTTACTACCATATATTCTAGGTCTAGAATAGTAAGCTCTATCTCCCCAAGTATCGCAACCAACTTTGTTAGGTTGTGTGTTAGCAGGGTAATCTGTAAAAGCAAAAAACTCTCCTCTTAAGCCACCAAGTTCAAAGTAGTCAATGTCTTTAAAATCTTTACTAAATTCAAAAGTTAATTCTATTTCTACTCTGTCCTTCTCTATAGCGTCACCTTCATAATTGTAAGAACCACTAATTAAACTTTTGTAAGAACTAAGATCAAAAGTTAATCTATGTTCAGTAGTCCCATTTGTAGTTAGTACAGGAGTAACAGTAATAGTTCCAGTTTGAGATGTTGTAGGTGAGTCATTAATTGTAATTTCTCCTTCTATAAAAGAAATAATATCCGGACCACCTGCAGCTAAACTTGCAGTATTGTATGTTAAATCAAAATATAAATTATCTAAAGAAATATTATTGATAGAAGCAGAAGTAGAAATTTTCATTCTGTCTCCAGCAAGATATTTATTAATACCATCTGTATTATCATCTAATACTACTTTGGTATCCATTGATGCGTCTGTCCAACCAGCAGTAATTCTGTTAGCATTAAACCCTTCAATAGCAGGGCCAACGCAGTTTCCTGGACAGTGAGTATAAATATCTACAGTACCACAATGTATATCTTGACTCCAGCAAACACCGCTAGTACCAGTTGCAGTATAATTAGTTTTGTAAGGAATAGATTGTACACCGTTAGGCCCACATGTAAAAGTTAAAGGAAACTCTACCCATTCTTTATATTCAGCTCCACTTATATTTGTAGTACTATATGTAATTTCATTTCCAGACTGCGTAAACTCTGAAGAGGCACCTGGTCTTAAAGACATACCTGCAGGAGCAGTAATAGTAATACTCCAAACAGAGTTAGCGTTATTAGATAACATAGGTTGGCCATTTACTAATGGAGTACCAACACCATTGGCTTGTATAGACGGAGCTATTCTAATTTCAAAATCTTGATTATTTACAAGATCTGTAGGAGCTTCAACTTCTGTAACGCTTCTATAATCTCTAATAATATTAAAGTAATTTAAATCTATACGCTCTGGTAATCTTTCACCTTTACATTGATCTTTAAAATAAACATCAAAATAAGTATGTTCCCAACCCATGTATTCTAATCTTCCTGTTCCACAATTGTCTTTAGGTGTAATAGCAAAATCAAAAGATATTTCTGTAGAAGCACCTGGGGCTAAATCATCAAAAAAACCATCGTTATCTAAATCTTCTAGTCCAACACCAGGACCATCAGGATCTGAGGTAAAGAAGTTAGGAGGTAAAGAAAGAGTATTACCAGAACCTCGAGAAGAGTAACTGTCACTAGGCCTACTGGTAGGCGAAAAACTTGTTGTTCCTACTTTAAAGTTAGAAACATTTCTAGTGTCATGATAATCAAAATCCCATAAAGGATTATTATTTGCAGTAGATATAGGGGTAGAGTTTGCGCCCATTCCTAAGTTAACACCAACGTCTAAAGCCATAGAGCCAGCTGTAAGTTTTGTGTTTTCTAGTTTAACAGTATAGGTTACCGCCTCACAAAAATCTGGTGTTGTGGTTCCTATTTTAGTTAATGTAATATCTGGCACGTTTGCACCAAAATTTAAAGATCCTGTTTGCGGTGCAGCAGCTTGGCAAGTTTCGCCAACATTACATCCCCAGTAAGCGTTATGAATAATTGCAGTATCTATACAATCATCTACTCTAAAGGCTTCTTGTAAAACAATTACTTCGCCGTTATCAAAACAATTATCATTATTGCCAACATCTCCAACAAAAGGAGCTACGTTTAAATCTATATTATATGTTAAAATTTGACCAACTTTAGATATAGGAGTCAAAGGCGTGCCTTTGTATGATAATGTATAAATATCATCTACATCTTCACCTAAATCTACATAGTAAGTAAAAGTTTCAGTACAACCATTACCACCTTGTGCTATTGTAATATCTCTGGTATATGATTCTCCTACGTTTGAATTTATAGTTGAAATTGGAGAAATATTTAAAGAAGCAGCTAATAAAGCATATGAAGATATGTTGTTGTCATTATCTGTAGCAGAATTTGCACCACCAGCATCATTAAAATTTATAGTATGCGCATCCTTAAAAAGTCCACCAGAATTTAAAAGCGTAACAGCATCACAATTTGCACTACGTTTAAATTCAAAGTATACTTCATCACCAACATTCCAGTTAAGATTTGGATCTCCATTTCTGTGTAATGTAAAGACAGGATTATTTGCTGTACCAGCAACACCTATTTCATAAGGATTTACAGTAATGGGAATTCCATTAGAGTCTACCTGAGATGTTATTACAACAGTACCGGTTTCGTACAAGACGCCGTTTGGTAAGTTAAACGTAATACTAAAATTATTACAAGATGCATTTTTACCTTGTACTAGTACACGCTCCAAAGAATTGTTTACGCCACCGCAAGTGGCCAAGTCTTCAGGAGTTAGGGAAACTTTATATCTGTTATCATCTATTTGAGCATTAAGATTTACAGCACTTAATGTTAATAAAATAATGAACAGGAAAAAGTTTTTGAATACTTTTTTCATAAAATAATGATTAGATTTTTTTCCTAAAAAGAAAGGAAATGGTTTAGTGTTTTTGTGATTAACTTATTTTTATAAGCAAAATCACGTGTTATT
>NZ_JBPOFP010000174.1:0-6401 GCF_051252315.1 Paraglaciecola sp.
GTTTATTTCAGAATGGCGAACGCGTATTACCAAACTCAACAATTTGCTGAGATAATTGAGCCAATTAACAAAGCTATTGCTTCTGCTGTTAAGCCGAATAAAACTGCTTATGCATTAAAAATGACTTCTTATTACAATCGTAAGATGTATAAAGAAACTATTGCAGTGCAAGAAGAAGCTGTTCAAATATTCCCTGATGACAAAAATCTATGGACGCAACTTGGCATGTTTTATATGTTAGTTGAAGACCATAAAAAGGCGTTATCAACTTTTGAATTGGCTTATAACCAAGGTTTTATTACAAAACCAGCTGAGATTAAAGCGCTTAGCCAACTTTACACTATGAATGATGTACCTATTAAGGCTGCAACTGTTCTAGAAAAACATGTAAAGTCTGGATTTGTTAAGAAAGAAGAAAGAATACTAACTTCTATTGCTTCTTCTTATCAACGAGCGAAAGAATTCAAAGAGTCAGCCGCATACTACGGTGAAGCTGCTGAGATGTCTTCTGATCCAGGGTTATATTTTAAGCAAGGTAATATGCTGTATATTGCAGAGCGTCCTAAAGAAGCGTTAACAGCACTACAAAAAGCGCTTGATGAAGGAGCTGATAATAAAGGTCGTATCCACATGGTAATGATGGAAGTTAACTTCTATCAAGGTCGATATAAACAAGCCTTTGCACATATTCAAGAAGCTAAGAAAGATAAGTCAACTAGGCGTAATGCCAGAAGTTGGGAGCCTTACGTAAAAGAAAAAGCCAAGAACAATGGTGTAAAACTTTAATATTCGTAACGCTTTAATAAAAGCTCCCAATGGGAGCTTTTTTTTTGTGTTCTATTTACTCAAGAGTATTAACGCTAGACTCGTCTTGATATTCTCTTTACCATTCCATTATCCGTAAATACTCTTTTAGATAGTATTTACTTCTAATTTTACTTTATCGCGAAAACAACTACCAAATGCCTTTTTTTATAACTGTTTTTATCAGTGCTTTTTTGATTTTTCAAATTCAACCACTTGCTTCTAAAGTTTTACTACCGTTATTTGGCGGAGGGGCTGGAGTGTGGACAACATGTTTGTTTTTCTTTCAGTTATTTTTATTAGTCGGTTATTTTTATGCCCACACACTATCAAAACTTAAGAATATTAAAGCACAAGTACTGATTCATGTTTGTTTAGTGCTTTGTAGTTATTGGGTTTTGCCTTTTGAGCTTGCACACTCAGAATTTTCTTTTACTAATCCGTCAATCGATATTGTATGGCTGCTGACGGTTTCGATTGGATTGCCTTTCGCAATCTTGTCAGCCACTAGCCCCTTGATGCAAAGTTGGTTTACGTTCAGTAGACAAACAGGAAACCCTTATCAGTTATACGCTATTTCTAATTTCGGCTCCTTTTTAGCTTTAATATTGTACCCAGTTTTGGTGGAGCCGTTTGTCACACTTGAGCTACAATCAATATTGTGGACCATAGGATATGTTGTTTTTTCAATTTTAATCGGTTACATCGGATTTAAGTTAAGCAAATTAGAAACTGGCGTTGTCTCCGAAAAAATTGGTAGGGAACCAACAGTCAATACTTCTATAAAACATTTCGTCATTTGGTTTTTGTTATCTGCGTTAGGTGTAGTTCTACTCGTTTCCGTTACTAATGCCATGTCACAAAATATCCCCCCTGTACCTTTTTTGTGGTTATCCCCTTTGGCTATATATTTGGTTACTTATATAGTTTGTTTTGGAAATATTAGGTTTTATAAGCCAAATGTGTGGTTAGTCATTTATGGAATAACGGCTTTTATCGCTCTGTTCATTTATTTTATAGGTGGCCAGTTTGATATCGCTACACAAGTTACTCTTTATTTACTTATTTTATTTAGTGCAACTATGGTATGTCACGGTGAATTGAGCAAACTAAAACCTAAGACTGAACATGCTACGTTTTTTTACTTAGTTATTTCGCTAGGAGGAGTATTTGGTAGTTTTATGGTGTCCTTTATTTCTCCCTTAATATTTGACGAATTCACTGAGTACCCCATTGCAATTTTTTCTGTCTTTATTTTATTTAGTTTTTCTGCACTTTTGAAAACTTCGGCTAAACAAGATAGTTCGATTAAAAATACCTTGATTTGGTTCAATAACAGGACTGTAATGGCTTCTATAAGTGGAGTCGTAGGTGTGCTCTGGTTATTGATGTTTTATAGTATGAATTTACTTTATCAGCAATTCGATTTAGATAAATCACGTAATTTTTACGGGATACTGAGCGTAAAAGATATTGTGCAAGGAGATGTAGAAGAGCGTCGATTAGTCGATGGCTCTACGGCTCATGGGGCACAGTCATTAAATGAAGATGTAACCTTACCCTTGAGTTATTACCGTCCTAATACGGGGGTTGAGCTTGTTTTAAGTGAGTTGTCAAAAGATGAAAATATAGATGTTGGCATAATTGGATTAGGTGTTGGAGCGTTAGGGGCTTACGGGAATGAAGGTGACAACTATCATTTCTACGAACTTAACCCCGCGGTTATTGAGTTTGCTAATCGACATTTCAGATTTTTAAAGCAGTCTAAGGCCAATATTAGTGTAAGACTTGGTGACGCTCGTATTAGTCTACAAAAGGAGTTTGATAAAGGAATTACTCATCAGTTTGATGTTTTAGTTGTGGACGCCTTTTCCGGTGATGTTATTCCGACTCATTTATTGACACGGGAGGCCTTTAAGCTATATCACCAACAAATTACCTCACAGGGTACAATTATTTTACATATATCAAATAGGCATTTGGATCTACTGCCTGTTGTTTTAGGGAATGCTAAGTATTTAGGTATGCAGGCCTTATTGTTTTCTACCCAAGGTGGAAAGCAAGAACACGATACAGATTGGGTTATTTTGACTAATAAAACCTCTATCTTAACTAAAATGGATTTTCAAAAAACAAGAATTAACCTAGCTGATAATCAACTTTATACAGTAGATTGGACTGATGATTATTCGAGTATATTGCCTATATTAAAAATTTTTAATTAACAAAGATAACTCGTCTTTTAATTTGTCTTCGATTTGTTTTCTACCTGTTAGGGAAAATAACGAAGATAACGCCGAATAGCTAGCATTTTGCAGTAAAACTTTGGCCAAATAGATTTGGCTTTGAATGGGCAAATCTAAAAGGGTTTGTATGTTATTCAACATAAGTTCTCTAGCTAATCTATCGCAGCTAGATAATGGTCGAGACTCAAAACAAAACTGTTTAATAATCGCTAAGTGTTTTGGCTCATTCTTTTTAGTGTTTACAATATTCCCGTCTCTTTGAGCCTGAGCTAATAAATGAATTAGCACTATGGGATCCAAATTGAGTAGTCTTTTATCCATTTGGTAAAGTAAATCTTGTAAGAATGTTTCTTTTATATCTAGAGTAAGTGAAACCGCATTATTATTTAACGGCAATAAACATATACAGTTGTGTTCCCCACTAGAGATTTCAATTTTAGAACTAATTTTTACCGGTTCAAAACCTGTCTTTAACCAAAATTTTAGTAGAGAGTGAGTGACGCCAAATGCAGTTGTGACATAGTCGATGTTGGCTTGATTCGCACAATGTTTAATATGTTGAATTAGTTCGGTGCCAAGGCCTTTGTTTTGGGCCTCAGGAGATATGGCAATACGCGTTATTCGCCATTGTTTGGCTTTTGCAAAGTTTGCACTATGATAATTAGAAGCAATGTTTTGTGCGACTAAATGACCTTTAACCCGTCTCTTACAAGAAGATATGTCGTCATTAAGTTTCGCTATGGCATGTCCTCCTTCCTCAATGATTTGTACTGTTCCCAGCACCACGCCTGCTTTTTTAAGAATAAAACATTTTACTTCAGGGCTATCTAAAAGGCGTTGTAAGTCATCTGGACTAGTTTGGTAATGTGCATTAATTAACAGGGAAAACACTGTTGCTAAAGTGTCTGGCGAGTCAATAAGTTGCTGCTTACTAATATAGTTACATTCTACTTTTGTCGAAGATATTGATAAATCATTAATGCTGGAGTTGTACATCAAAGACCTAAACCAAAATAATTCTATGGGATCACTTGGGTACCAACGGATGGGGCAGGTCATTTTTAATTGTTTATATTCAGGTTTTAGTTGGCTTAGTATTTTTTTAAAGCGTAATTCAAATCCACGTCCACTGCCTTCATAACCATGGATCGTTGTACTGTACACTGTGCGTGAAAATCGTTTGGTGATTTCAATCAGAGTATTGATGGGTATTGCTGCTGCTTCATCAATAAATATAATATCGGCCGATAAGTCCTCTTTTAGAAGTACGTCTACCGGGACAAAACGAATATGTTTACCTTTGTATTCTAATTGATTTTTTTCTTGCGTAGACTTAGGAAGTAGGCGTTTCGCATGTGAAAACACCTGGCTAACAGTATTGATATGCGGAGCTGTAACAATTACGTTCTTTGAATTTTGATCAAGTAATTCTGCAGCCGCTATTCCTAAAGCCGATGACTTGCCTCGGCCGCGGTCTGCATTGATGATTAATGGTCTATTTCTGTGCCCTAATGCGACTTTTTTAATCGCGGTTACCGCTGCCACTTGTTGTTCAAATTGTTTTTCTCTGCTCTGCTTGGGCACACTCACCAATGAAGATTTAAAAGAATCTTTAGTGAGTATTGCTAAATGTTCGTCTCGATTGAATTCATTCACTAAATGCTGAAAAAAATAACTGTGCAGCTTTGTTGTTTCAATGCCGTGTGAAATTCTGTTTGTAATTTCAGGATCATTAAATGCCGGCCAACTAGACAATTCTGGGCAAAGTATAATCATCAAACCATTAGATTTAATTGTGCCACTTAGGGCGATTGCTGCATTCGCCCTAAAACCACTAAAACAATCATATACGAGATGCGAGTATTCCTGGCCTAGTTTAGATTTGTAATCTTTTACACTAATAGTCGGACACGCAATTGGCGATACACCAACCCATAAAATATCATCATGATTTAAAGACTCTAAGGCTTCTTGAGCAGCACTTTTAGCCCACGTTTTATCGCCCGTTATGACTAATATCTGTCTATGGGAAAATATTGTAGTGCGTTTTTGTAACCAGTTTTGTAATTGACTATGCAAGTTGACTCAATTCGTTGTTTAAAAAGGTATAATTATTGTGACCATTTTAAGCAAAGTTGAAGAGGAATACGAATGCGCTTTTTATCACGAAGATTAGTCATGCCATATGACCTAAATTATGCCGGTTCATTATTTGGTGGCCGCGTCTTACAATGGATTGATGAAGAGTCTGCGGTTTATGCAATCTGCCAACTAGACAGTAATGTGTTAGTTACAAAACATATTGGTGCTGTGACCTTTGAATCTCCAGCCATGCAAGGAGACATTGTTGAGTTTGGTTTAGTCACAAAATCGGTAGGAAGAACCTCTATTACCGTTACTTGTTTGGTTAGAAATAAAGTCACTAAGAAAACCATTTGTTTAGCGGATGATATTGTTTTTGTTAAGTTGGATCCAGATACCCGAGAGCCAATATCTCATGGTAAAACGATGGCACTTTTGAATGATGATAATTTAGAAAATGACGGTTAATAAACTGGGAAATAGGGAAGCGCGATACATACACCTAGCCCTAAGGTCTTGGAAAGTTAGTGGAAGAAAAGGCCCAGGCTTAAATATCTTTAGAACCTTTATACTTATAATTGTTGTTCATTTATCAGCATGCAGTATTTTACCTACTAGGAATGCGGATTATTCGGTCATTGAAGAACACTCATTAAGTCATGAATTAACGGAAACCTCTGGGCTGTTTTGTTCCGGTATAAATCAAGCTATCACCCTAAATGATTCAGGTAACGAACCTATAATTTACACAATTAGTCGGGAAGGTCATATAGTTACAAAGCAACACTTACCCCTTAAAAATATGGATTGGGAAGCCTTAACCGGAAACAAAGGTTATCTGTTTATAGGAGACATTGGGAATAATAGCGGTAAGCGGCCATTTGTTCAGGTTCATAAAATAACTAAAGAGCCCGACAGCCAGCTCGTCAATTCGTTTAATCTGCGTTATACAGGCAATCAGTTAAACCAGAACCAATATACCTCCCATGATTATGATGCAGAGTCTTTGATTTTTGCTAATAACCAATTGTATTTATTTTCTAAGAGTTGGGCATCAAAGGACTTAACTATTTATCAAGTGTCACAACACCAAACCGAGCAAAACTTAACGCCAATAAAAGTAATAAAAGATTTACCTGGTTTAATCACTGGTGGCGATTATGATGCACTAAATGATAGGTTTGTGTTGGTAGGTTATAAACTAAAATTATTAGGTTGGTTCGAACCCTTTATCACCGTTTTAGATGCTAACCTCAATTTAGTGAAATC
>NZ_JBPOFP010000175.1:0-6299 GCF_051252315.1 Paraglaciecola sp.
GGCATGATCTTCATCTGATAACAAAGTGAAATTTAGACTTTCTTTTTCAATAAATTTTGGCAGGCGTTTTACCGCATCTGGACTTACACCTAATACAACTACGTTTAAATCATTTAGCTCTTGTTGTGTGTCCCTTAAACCTTGAGCTTGAACTGTACAGCCTGGAGTCATCGCTTTTGGATAAAAGTAAATTAATACCTTCTTTCCTTTGAAATCGGCAATGGATACTGGCTCTGAATTTTGGTCAGGGCGAGAGAGTAGGGGCGCTTGTTCACCCGCTGTCAATGTTTGCATTAATAAATCCTTTGATTGTGAGAAACAAAACTAGTGATTTTGTTTGAATTCACCTTTTAAGTTTAGTGGTTTAAGTAAGGTTTGAAATGCTTGTTCAATCTCTTCAACGACTAAATCGTGTGGGATTGAAATTACCATTTTGCATTTCATCATTTGTTCTTGATGTGATTGGTCATTATCAGTATCGACAAATTTAAATCTGAACGCACTTACCGATATCTTATAACCGGCAAAAAAATGACTGACCTGATCGATTAATCCGGGAGTACTTTTTCCCCTAATCACAACATCAGCTAAGTGTTCTAAATTTTGTTTGTTATGTGATGAAGTACGTTTCATCAAAGACAAAAGGTTATGTTTCTGACAAGTTTGCGGCAATAAACATTCAGCTTGGGTGATGGCTCGAGGTGAACCCTCAATTATCATAGTTAACGAGAAATCTTGTCCATATATCGCGTGTCGACTGTCGAGTATATTACAGCCGACCCCTGAAACCGTTTCGGCTAAAGTACTCAATACACCAATTTGTTCAGCACCTAGGATAGTTATGATGAGTTGTTGATTCATTTTTAACCGTTTAAGTTTGTTTTTTCAGTAATTTATGCTTAATAACATACCTGATTTTTACCAAGCATCAAAAGATTCTATTCTAATATGCTTATTGTGCTATTCAAAGCTTGTTTTTAGAAGGTTGGATCATTACCATTAGGCGCGAATTTTTTCTGGAGAATACATGTTTACTGGTAGTTTTGTGGCGCTGATTACGCCGATGTTCGAAAATGGGCAAATTGATTACCCTTCTTTAAAGAAGTTGGTTGAATTTCATATTCAAAATGGGTCGCACGGTTTAGTGTCTGTTGGCACTACGGGTGAGTCCGCTACCTTGCCATTTGATGAACATATTGAAGTGGTAAGACGCACTGTTGAGTATGCTCAAGGTAAAATACCAGTGATAGCAGGTACAGGAGCAAACTCCACTGCTGAAGCCATATTTTTAAGTGAACAGTTATCTACTACGGGCGTGCAAGGTTTTTTAAGTGTGGTGCCGTATTACAATAAACCACAACAAAAAGGAATAATTGCGCATTTTGAAGCAATTGCAGATGCAACGGATATTCCGCTTATTTTGTATAATGTACCAAGCAGAACTGTTGCCGATATGTTGCCAGAAACAGTTGCTACCTTAGCAAAGCACCCAAACATCGTTGGACTTAAAGATGCTACTGGTGACATAGCCCGATTAAAAGCAACTCAACCATTAGTTGCTGATGATTTTGTGATGTTAAGTGGTGATGACGAATCAAGTTGTGATTTTTTAGAAAATGGTGGCCATGGTGTTATATCGGTTACAGCCAATATTGCGCCTAAGCAAGTAGCTGACATGTGCAATGCTGGTACAGCCAAGGATTATGCGTTAGCTAAACAAATTAATTCACAAATATCACAACTACATACAAGTCTGTTTATTGAGCCGAATCCGGTGTTACCAAAGTGGGCTTTGTATAAAATGGGATTAACAAATTCGGCTTTTTTACGATTACCTTTAGTTGAGTCGGAACTTGAGAGCCAAAATACAATCGAAGAAGTCATGCGCAGTTCTGGCGTATTATCTTAAGGAGATAGCATGACATTTAAATTACATATTGCAGGCATATTATCATTGTGTGCATTGAGTGCGTGTAGCACAGTCGAAGATAGAGAATTGGCAAGTGGTAGCTTTAAATATTTAGAAGAAAACCCTGGTCAAATGATGGCTGTTCCTGAGGGTATGGATAAACCAGCTTTTAGTGAAACGTTTAAATTACCTGAGTTAGGTGAAAATGCACCAATGAACACTATGGGTGAGAACTTAAGTGTACTTTCTCCAGCGCTAGTTTTGCCTTTGGTTTCAGGTTCTCATGTAGAAGAAGGCAAAAAAGGAGCAACAATTTGGTTTGACCAAGTTGATGATAGTCAGGCGCTAGATACGACTATTTGGAACTCATTGATTGCATTTTTAGAAGCGCAAGGCATAGGTGTAGCTGAATTTGATAAAGAGCGTCAAAAGCTAGTATCAGATTGGATGACAATTGACGAGTCTTTGGATGCTAAGTGGTATAGCTGGTCTAACTCTGAGCGTACGGTTGGTCAAAAATTTGAATTTAATCTAGATCTTAAACCTCACGGTAGGACGGCTGCTCTTGTTGTTGACTTAGTCGACTATAAAGAAAAGAAAGATGCTGAATCAACTGAAATCACCCAATCTAGAGACGCTAGAAGAAATGAAGTTGAGATCTTAAATCGAGTGATTGAACATTATGAGTACGAAATACGCTTAGCTGATGCAAAGCGCATTCGTCAAATTCGTCAAGGTTTAGCAATGGAGCTAGGTTTTGATGAAGATGGAGAAGCTGCGTATGTAGTAGATGCTGGATATGACATAGCTTGGCCACGTTTTTTATTAGTACTTAGAAAGTTAGGTTTTGACGTAAAAGATTACGATAAAAGTACAGGTCTACTGTTTGCTAAGTTTAATGGAATAGATGACGGATGGTGGGACAGCATGTGGGCTGATGAACAAGATCAACTTGATCTTGACTCAGAAGATTATCGTTTCAAAATTGGTGACTTAGGTAGTAAAACCTCTGTGACCTTGCTTGATAATGAAAGTAACCCTTTCCCAGTCAACAAAGTGTCTGATTTATATCCTATTTTTTCTAGAACCATGTCTACAGAAGACCTGGATATTTAATGTAAATTACCGTCTGTAGACGTTATCTATAGGCGGTCTTCTTTATTTTTGGTTAACCTACACTTTTCTTATTTCATCATTTGGTAATTACACATGTCTCTTTCTGAATCAATTTTATCTGTTAATAATGACTTGCCAATAAGAACCGATTTACCGGTTCATAGTGGGAAAGTGCGATCTGTGTATTGGTTAACAGAATCAGATAGCCGCCGTTTAATTGAAGAAAAGAACTATCCAGTGCCCGCTAATACGCCGTTAGCCATTATGGTCATCAGTGATAGAATTTCAGCCTTTGATTGTATTTGGCATGGTGAACAAAACATGCAAGGCGTGCCGGGTAAAGGCGCTGCGTTAAATGCTATTTCAAATCACTGGTTTGGATTGTTTAAGCAAAAAGGCCTAGCAGATAGCCATATTTTAGATATACCCCATCCCTTTGTTTGGATTGTCCAAAAAGCAAAACCTGTAATGATTGAAGCTATTTGCCGTCAATATATTACGGGATCTATGTGGCGTGCCTATGAAAAAGGTGAACGTGATTTTTGTGGGATCCAGTTAGAAGAAGGATTAAGCCAAGATAGCAAGTTATCAGAATTACTAATGACACCTTCAACTAAAGGCATACTTAAAGGTATTCCTGGGGTACCAGAAGCTGATGATGTGAATATTACCCGTGAAAACATTACCGATAACTATTCAGCTTTTAACTTCGAAAGTATTGAAGACGTTGGGTTATACGAGAAGTTATTGAAAGAAGGTTTTGCCGTTATCAGTGATGCACTGTCTAAACAAGAACAAATATTTGTCGATACAAAATTTGAATTTGGCTACGTCAAAGACTTAGACGGTAATAATAAACTCATATACATGGATGAAGTGGGTACGCCAGATTCATCTCGCATATGGGACGCTGAGCAATATAGCCAAGGGAATATTGTAGAAAACTCCAAAGAAAGCTTCCGCCAAATGTTGCTTAGTTATTTTCCAGAGCCAGATATCTTACTCAATAAAAACCGTATGCCAGAGCGCTCAGCACTAGCAGCAGACAATGCATTACCGGTTGATGTTTTGATGCAATTATCTAAAACCTATTTAGATATAGCTGAAAAAATTACCGGGGCAAAAATTGAATTAAGTGACAACCCTAAGGCTGAAGTGGTACAAATTTTAAGAGATGAATATCAGTTAATTGATTAACCCTTGATGAAGTTTTAAGTGGTCTATTTTTTCTCAAACGAAAATCGAGTATAAAAAGTGTAAACCCACTGAGGTTTATGGATCACTAAAACAACTAATGTCATACCATTAAACATGGCTTCAGGCATTAATAAGTAACTGGTCAAGTTTAAGTAGTTTTCTGAAATGGTGTGCCAACTATGCACACCATCCAAGTAATAATAGCCACTTAGGGCGAGCATCTTCATTCCGATAGCCAATGCACCGCATAAAAACCCGCACACAAATAAATACAGATAAGGCTGCTTAGGAAATACATGGTAAATTAATGTGTATAAGCCATACGTAACTGAAATAGGGAGTAATACCCCTAACAAAAAGTTTATTCCCAACAGATTGAAATTTTCTTCACCTAATATTGTGACACCAAGCAATGCAAGGGATGCGCTAAGTACTGACCACCTAAAACCTAATAACAAGGGTAGGGTCGATAACCACAAAAAGTGCACAGTTAACCCGGGGTAAGTCCCCGTTCTAAACATCCAAAGTATGAATATGGCTGCTGTGCTGCCAAATATTAGGTGTTGGACTTTTTTGTCAGACTTTAGTTGCTGTAGTGATAGGTTTTTAAAGCAACAATAAGCAAGAATACAAGAAAGTAAACTTGCCATAATTTGAATACTGGTCATAGGGGGTTATTCATTTCGGGACTATTCATTACGAGACTAATTCCAGCATACTATTCATTGAAAACCAATCATTGAACATTAGAATCGGTTTACTTAAAAACCGACCAAATAGGCGCATGATCTGAGGGTTTATCAATACCTCTTAATTCATAATCTACATCAGCTTCTTGAATTGTCGAGTGTAACTTTTTAGTTGCCAGAATCAGATCAATTCTTAAACCTCTATTATCTGGAAAACCTTTAGAGCGATAATCGAACCAACTGTATTTTTCTGATTCATCTGGGTGTAATGCTCTAAAACCGTCGGTAAATCCCCAGTCAATCAGGGTATTTAGCCATTCGCGCTCTTCTGGTAAAAAGCTGCACTTTTTAGTTTGTAACCAACGTTTTCGATTGGGTTCACCAATACCAATATCTAAATCGGTATGGGATATATTCACATCACCCATTACGATCACATTGTCATCTGGGGTGTGAAACTCATCTAAATAAACCATTAAGTCTTGATAATATTTTCGTTTAGCAGGGTACTTGGTTTCATGGGTTTGGTTTTCACCTTGCGGAAAATACCCATTTAGAACGCGGACTTGTTCTCCATTGTCCATAGGATAGGTGACCATGATCATACGGCGCTGAGCTTCATCATCATCGGTAGGAAAACCGTACTGCACGTTTAATGGCTCTTTTTTACATAACATGGCCACACCATAGTGAGCTTTTTGACCATGAAAGTACACCTTGTATCCCATCGCTTCTACGTCAGCTACTGGGAATTGTTCGTTATGCACTTTAATCTCTTGTAGGCCAATAATATCCGGTTGATGTTTGTCGATTAAAGCTTGTAATTGATGAAGGCGGGCTCGAATACCGTTTATATTAAAAGAGATAACTTTCATGTGTTTGATAAATACCTAAATAAAAATTTAAAAAAACGAAGTGTTATTATTGTGAAAGGTTATGCCACTAAGAACAAGTGTTTATCTAGCTTTTAAGTGATTAGCCTTCCTTATATTTTGGGGGCACTGTACGTAAGCAACTTTTGTCTAGTCGTTTTATTTCATTTGTTGACACGTTAGGCAGTGTCACAGTTTTTTGTTCTAAGTATTGATAATCTATTAAAGACAAAAGGTGGCTAATGCAATTGACTCTAGCTGCTTTTTTATTGTCGGCCTCTATGTTGTACCAAGGGCTAAGATTCGTATCTGTATGTTTTAACATTTCATCTTTAGCCCTAGAGTATTGATTCCATTTACTACGGGATACTAAATCCATATCGGAGAATTTCCAACGTTTTAGGGGATTGTTTAATCTTTCCTTAAATCGTTTTTCTTGGGTTTGTTGCGAAACAGAAAACCAATATTTGACTAATTTAATGCCTGAACCGAGTAGCATTTTTTCAAATTCTGGAC